>NZ_BMOM01000023.1 GCF_014647075.1 Deinococcus aerophilus
CGCAAGCAAGCCAATCTGGAGCTGCTGATCTGGCTCTTTCTCCACCGCTACAACGCGTCATTACCTTGAACCCTCTACCCGGGTGGCCTGAAAAGTCCCGTCTCAGCGCGGAGATTTACAGCCGGATCCGGGAGCCGGCTGCATAACGGTGGGGTGGGCCGGGTGACCACAGTCGGCACTGCAGCCCAGCCCCCCGGAGTCCACTTCTGTCCCGCAGGTGCGGCGCTTCCCGCCTCCTACACCTCTCTCAGCTGGAGTTCCACCCGCACCGTCCCCACCTCACGGCCAGCCCAGTTGTGGAGGGGGGCAGGGGCCAGGGCGCGCATCTCCGGCGTGACAGGGATCCCCAGCGCCTCCAGCACGGCCAGCGCCACATGGGGCCGCGCCCGTTCGCCGCCGTCCATGATCTTGAAGGCCACGCCCAGTGGGCCGTGGGGCGTGCTTCGCAGCCCCAGGCCGTAGAACGCCTCGGCCCCCATCTTGGCCACCAGACCGGGCACCAGGGGCATCAACGTGGTGTCCAGCCGTCCGGGTCCGGCGACCAGAAAGGGGTGGGCGGTCATGGCCCTGAAGATGCGTTCCAGCGCTCCGGCATACTCGCCCGAGGGCTGGGCCAGCGCCGCGAAGGTGCGGGCAGCGGCGTGCAGCGGCAGTGCGAAGGCCGGGACGCTGCAGCCATCGGTGCCCACCACCACCTGCTGCAGCTCTGCCTGGCCCAGCTCGGCATGCAGGGCGCGGATGCGGCGTTGCAGCGGGTGGCCCGGGTCGGTATACCCGTCGCGCGGCCACCCGTTCAGGGCGCACGCGAGCAGCATCCCGGCGTGCTTGCCCGAGCAGTTGTGGTGCAGGGACGTGGGGCGTTCGCCGCGGCGGATCAGGGCGGCCGCCGCGTCAGGGTCGAAAGGGGGGTGGGTGCCGCAGCGCAGATCGTTCACTGTGCTGCCCGACCGGGCGAGCAGCCTCTCCACCACCGCCAGATGTTCGGGGGTGCCCGCGTGGCTCGCGCACGCGACGGCGAGTTCGTCGGCCGGCAGCTCGGGAGCGGCCAGGGCCAGCGGCAGCGCCTGCACCGGCTTGCTGCTGCTGCGCGGAAAGGTCACCAGACCGCCGTCACCGCACGCGGCCACCTGCCGGCCTGAACCGTCCACCACCGCCACGTGGACCGTGTGAGCGCTCTCGTCCATTCCGCCCCGCGTGAACACCACCCTGCCGCTGCCTGTCATGCGGCCCAGCGTAACGCCCACGCAGATCCGGCGTGGCGGCTTGACTTCTGATGCCCGGACCCTTAATCTTCTTTCCGCTGGTCCGGTAGTGTAGCGGTTAGCATATCTGCCTGTCACGCAGAAGGTCGCGGGTTCAAATCCCGTCCGGACCGCCAGAAAAGAGAAGCGCCCACCCCAACAGGTGGGCGCTTTTTTCATGCCGGATGACAGAGGCGCAATGCTCCCCAGATCAGTGCGCAGGCCGCGCCGCTGGGCCTGGATGGGGTGGACGGGCTGAGCTGGTACTACATCACGCCTGGACCGCTTTCTTTTCGGGCTGACGTGATCCAGCCCCGACGCGTGCCGCCCCCCACGCGGCGCTGCGGGCGCTGGCCCTTGCGGCAGAGGGCATAAACCGGACTCTCTGACACTCTTGATCCGCGCTTTGCCGTATCATGCGCCCCGGTTTCGCACGGCGTCCGTGAGCGCACCCCAGTCTGCTCCGAACCCCGCGCACGGCGAGCCTGTCCACGGCCCCCCAAGGGGAGCCATCTGACGGAGGAGGACGCCCGAACGTGACGATCAGTAAACCCCCCTTTTCTACCGCCGACGCCGCCGAACTGTACCAGGTCCCCAACTGGAGCGGCGGCTGGTTCCGTGTTTCTGACAAAGGCCAGATGGAAGTGACGCCCGGCCCCGGACTGCATGCGCCGCTGCGCACCATTGTCGATGAGATTGTGGAGCGCGGCGAAAGTCTGCCGGTCATCCTGCGTTTTCCCCAGGTCATCACCGGGCGGGTCCGGCATCTGAACGAGTCTTTCCAGAATGCCATCACCGAGTACGGGTACGGCAACCACTATCAGGGTGTATTTCCCATCAAGGTCAACCAGCGCCGCGTGGTGGTGGAGTCCATCGCCGCCGCCGGCTATGACTACGCGCACGGCCTGGAAGCCGGCAGCAAGGCCGAGCTGGCCCTGTGCCTGGCCCAGCGCATGCACCCCGACGCGCTGCTGTGCTGCAACGGGTTCAAGGACGACGGCTTTATCAAGCTGGCCCTGTGGGGCCGCACGCTGGGCAAGAACGTGGTCATCACCATCGAGAAGTTCAGCGAGTTGGACCGGATTCTCAAGCAGGCCAAGATTCTGGGTGTGCGGCCCGCCATCGGCGTGCGCTTCAAGTTGCACGCACGCGGCTCCGGGCAGTGGGAGGAGTCGGGCGGGGATCAGGCCAAGTTCGGTCTGAACGCCTACGAGTTGCTGCGGGTCGTCGAGCGCCTCAAGGAAGAGGACATGCTGGACAGCCTGGTGATGCTGCACACCCACATCGGTTCGCAGATCACCGACATCCGCCGGGTCAAGGTGGCGGTCCGCGAGGCCACCCAGACGTATGCGGGCCTGATCGCGGCGGGCGCACAGCTCAAGTACCTGAACGTGGGCGGCGGCCTGGGCGTGGACTACGACGGTTCCAAGACCACCTTCTATGCCTCCATGAACTATACCGTGCGCGAGTACGCCGCCGACATCGTGTACACCATTCAGGAGGTGTGCAAGGCGCGCGAGGTGCCCGAACCCGTGATCATCAGCGAGTCGGGGCGCGCCCTGACCGCCCACCACGCGGTGCTGATCATGCCGGTGGTGGACGTGACCGGCCCCACCCGCGACCTGGAGGACCTCGCCCCGGCCGACGAGGGCAGCCACCAGATCGTCAAGGACATGGAAGACATCCTGAGCAACATCACGCTGCGCAACTACCGCGAGTCCTACAACGACGCGGTGGGCGACAAGCAGACGCTGCACAACCTCTTTGATCTGGGCTACGTCAACCTCTCGGACCGGGCGCGCGGCGAGGCGCTGTTCAACGCCATCCTGCGCCGCATCGCCAAGCTGATCCAGAGCGAGAAGTACGTGCCCGACGAACTCGAAGACCTGCAGAAGGTCCTGGCCGACAAGTTCATCTGCAACTTCAGCCTGTTCCAGAGCCTGCCCGACAACTGGGCCATCCAGGCGCTGTTTCCGATCGTGCCGCTCGACCGCCTGAGCGAGAAACCCACCCGGCAGGCGACCATCGTGGACATCACCTGCGACTCGGACGGCAAGATAGAGAAATTCATCGATCTGCGGGACGTGAAATCCACCCTTCCGCTGCACGAGCCGGGCACCGAGCCGTACTACCTGGGCACCTTCCTGATGGGCGCGTATCAGGATGTGCTGGGCAGCGCCCACAACCTGTTCGGCAAGGTCAGCGAGGCGCACGTCACGGTGCGGCCCGGCGGCAAGTTCCACATCGACCTGTTCGTGCGCGGCCAGAAGGCCCGGCGCATGATCGAATCAATGGGCTACGAGGAACCCATGCTGCGCGACGCCATCGAGGATCAGGCCGACGCCGCCATCAAGCTGGGCATCCTGACCGGCGAGCAGGAGAACGAACTGCTCGAAGACTACGGTGAGGAGCTGCTGGGCTACACCTATCTGGAATACGAGGAGGGCTGAGCGTTCGCCGCTGGGCAGCGGCCTTCCTCAGTTCTCGTACACCATGGTTCAGGCCCCCGTTTCCGGGGGCCTATCTGATGTGCTGAAGCTCGGGGGTGGGTATGGCTGGAGCCGAAGACAGCCCGACTGGACCTCACCCGTGGGCGTGCTGACGGCCCAGACGGGGCGCTGGGCTGGCGACCGGCTGTTCCCGAACGGCGGCCTCCTGGGCGAGCAGGTCCAGGTACTCGCGGTTGATGTCGCGGTCCTCACGTGTCAGCGAGAAAAAGCTGAGCAGCATGATCAGCAGGGTCGCGGCCGCCATCAGCACAATCAGTTCCATGGCTCCAGTGTGCCGGGAGGCGGCGGAGTGTGGATGACACCCGGATTGAGCCATCACAGAGGGGACGTTGGGACAATCCGCAGCAGAGCTTGAGGAGACCTTGGCCGTGTGGGGGGGGGCCGGAAGCCAACCCGCTCAGCGCAGGGGAGCGCCGGGCAGATCCACCGCCCGCACCGGCAGCGGCTCACCGAAACGGGTGTAGCGACGGCCCCGTCCGGGCTCACCGCGTCCGCACAGCACCGTGACCTCAGGGGGACCGTTCAGCCGCAGGTCGGCCACGGCCAGCCGGCCGGTCTCGTAGGCCCCCAGGTCGATGTACAGGTGTCGGCCCAGGCGCGTGGGGACGGGCACCGGTGTGTGGCCGTGAATGCTGTATTCCACGCCCGCGGCCATGGAGAACGGGCCCTCAAAGGGTCGCAGCCACAGCGCCGCCGACTCAGGATTGGGGTGCTGCGGGTGGCTGACCGGGGGCGCGGCGTGTGAGATCAGCACGCTGGGCTCCTGCGGCGCGGCGTCGTGAATGGCTCCGTCGGCGGTGACGTATACCACCCGGCGCAGGTCCTGCAGGTAGGTCTCGAGCAGTTCCGGAAACCGCTCCAGGGTCAGGCCGCCCGCCTCGTGGCGCACGCTCTCGCCGCCCGCCTGCATCCACCAGCGGTAGCCTTCCATGGCCTTGCGGTAATCCCCCAGGTCGTGGGTGCCCTGATAACGGCGGTACCATTTCAGGCCCTCCTGGGCCATGCGCTCGTGGTTGCCCATCAGCAGCGTCGCGCGGCCCTCGGCCTGCAGGGTGAGCAAGGTCTCCACGGCCCGCAGGCTGTTAGGCCCGCGGTCAATGGCGTCGCCCAGACTCACGAAATGGGCCTGCGGAAACTGCCGTATGGCGGCGTCCAGCAGATCGGGGCGGCCGTGCAGGTCGGGAATCACCACGATCTGCCGGCCCAGGGCCTGAGCAGTCACCTCTCTCCATCCGGGGCAGGCTCGTCGCTGAAGTCCAGCAGGGTCTGCTTGCTGCGTTCGCGCAGGGTGCGGGCGCCGTCCGGGTCGGGGGTAAAGGTCAGTGTGCCGGCGTGGCCCGTGACCCGGTACGCGGCGCCGTCCGCCGCCCCGGGCAGCCATTCGGCGGGCAGCTGGAAGGTCCGGCCCCGCAGGTCCTCCACGTCGGCCAGGCCCACGTCCTCATCGAGCACATCGATTACAAGCAGGTTGTCGGTGTCGGCGTTCATGGGGGGAGTCTACCGGCCCCGGCTGCATCAAAGGATGGAAGCGCCCTTACCGGCGCACGGGGTAGGCTGGCCGGACATGGCGTTTTCCCCTTCCCCCCACTTCACCCGCCGCGGCGTGCTGCGCGGCCTGCTGGGCGGCGGTCTGGGCGTGGCAGCGCTGGGCGGCCTGGGAGTGGCGCAGGCGTACCGCTTCGAGGTCACGTTCCGCCGCCCGCCGCTGGGGGGCCTGACCCGGCCCCTGCGGGTCGCCTTCCTGACCGATCTGCATTACGGGCTGTTCATCGGCCCGGGCAGCGTGCGGACCTGGGTGGATGCGGCGACTGCCCTGCGCCCCGACCTGATCGTGCTGGGCGGCGACCAGCTGGACCGCCGCGCGGCTGGTCCGCCGTCTGAGCTGCTGGCAGAGCTGGGTCGCCTGCGTGCGCCGCTGGGGGTCTTTGGCGTGTGGGGCAATCACGATTGCGACAACTTTGGTCAGGCCAGCCGCCTGAGTCGGTCCCGTCCCGGCTGGGCCGCCCGCCGGGAGGCGTTGCGGCAGGCCTATCTGCAGGCAGGCATCACCATTTTGCGTAACGAGGGCCGCGCCGTCCGGGACGATGTGTATCTGGGCGGCGTGGATGATTTGATTCATGGAACTCCCGATGTGGCCGCCGCCCTGGCCGGAGCGGGGAAGCGCGCCACCGTGCTTGTCAGCCACAACCCCGATCTGCTGCCCAAGCTGCCTCAGCACGTGGGTCTGGTGCTCAGCGGACACACCCACGGCGGCCAGATTCGTGTGCCGCTGCTCGGCGCTCCGGTGGTGCCCAGCCGCTACGGTCAGCGCTACGCGATGGGCTGGGTCATGGGCGCGCACGACACGCCCGGATATGTCAGCCGGGGTCTGGGCCTCAGCGGCGTGCCGCTGCGCAACCTGTGTGCCCCCGAACTGACCCTGCTCACGCTGACCCCCGCTCAGACCTGAATGTCCCGGACCCCGGCCTCCGCGCGCCCGAAGCGTTCGAAGCGCAGGGAGTCCACATTGATGAACGGCGGCTCGCCCAGGGCCTCCTGCGCGGTCACCCGGCCCACTGCGGCGGCCTGCATCACCCCGTGGCCGGAAAAGCCGCAGGCGTTGAGCCAGCCGGGTACGCCCGGCATGCGGCCCACGATGGGCAGTTCGTCCGGGGTCATCTCGTAGTACCCCCACCAGCTGGCATGGCGGTCCAGCCCCGCGTCGGCCAGCCACGGAAAACGCTCCAGGGCGGGTTCCAGCGTCTCGGGCAGCCAGTCCCAGTTCAGGCCTTCGCGCCAGCCACGGTCGGCGGGGTCGGCGCGGCCCAGGATGACCCGCTGTCCTTCCGAGCGCAGCCACACGCCGCTGCTCAGGTCGAAGGTCATGGGCACGGCACGCGGCCGCGGCAGGGGACCGGTGGCGTAGACCATGCGCCGGGCGGGCCAGACCGGCAGGGTAAAACCCGCCAGCGCCGCGAGCTCCCCGGACCACGCCCCGGAGGCGTTGATCAGCAGCGGGGCCTGGAAGGTTCCCGCCGGGGTGGTGGCGTGCCAGTCCTCGCCGCGCCGCTCCAGAGCGGTTACCGGTGTGTTCAGGTGCAGCGCCGCCCCGCCCGCCCGCGCCTGTTCTAAAAAGGCGTAGGTGATGCCGTGCGGGTCGACCACGCCGTCCGCCGGCCCGAAGGTGCAGGCGTGGATGCCGTCTGTATCGAATTCCAGGATGGCCTGCGCCTCGTGCGGGGTGAGCACCTGGGTCGGTGCCCCCAGAGCCTGCTGACGCTCCACTCCCGCTGCGTGGGCCTTCCATCCGGTCTGCGGCACGAGCAGCAGGTACCCGATGGGCCGGTATTCCGCCTGGGGCAGGGCCGCGTATTCGGCGACGCTGTGCTGGGACAGCAGGATGTTCGTCGCGGACGTGAACTGGGTACGCACGCCCGCCGCGCTGCGTCCTGTGGAGCCCAGCGCGGGGCTCGCCTGGGCTTCGAGGAGCGTGACCCGCAGGCCACGCTCACTCAGGCGGGCGGCGCAGGCCGCGCCCATGATTCCGGCCCCGATGACCAGAGCGTCGGCGGTGGTCGCAGGGAGGGACATGAGCGAATTGTAGGCGGTCGTGGCGGCTGATCTGCGGGTGGGTGCCGTTCCTGCCCCGGAACTTCTGGTAAATTGATTTTTCAAAGTACTTTAATCCTTGATGACATGGCTCCGAAAATCTGTTCTAATTCCCGAATGACCTCTGCTGCATCCCTCATTGCTCCCGCCGCCCTGATGCCCCGCCAGCCGGTGCCTGCCCTGGACGTTCCGCTGGTCTCTGGCGGGCGGTACGTGCTCGGGCAGAATCCAGGTGACAATTTTGATCTGATCGTGTTCTACCGGGGCCTGCACTGCCCGATCTGCGCGAAGTATCTGCTGGAACTCGAGCGGCTCTCGGAGCAGTTTGCCGGGCGGGGTGTCCGCCTGCTGGCGCTCAGCAGCGATGGGGAAGACCGCGCGCGCCAGATGGCCGAGAAAGTGGGGGGCAAAGGCCTGGAGTTCGGGTATGGGCTGTCCCTGGAAACGGCGCGGCAGTGGGGCCTGTTTATCAGCACCTCGCGCGGCGTGACCTCGACCGGTCTGGAGGAACCGGCCCTGTTCAGCGAGCCCGGCGTCTTTCTGGTGCGCCCGGACGGCACGCTGTACTACGGCTCGGTCCAGACCATGCCGTTCGCCCGCCCCGCCTTCAGCGACCTGCTCGCCGCCGTAGACTTCGCGCTGCAAAAGGATTATCCGGCGCGCGGCGAGTACGGCGGCGAGGTGTAAGACCCCGCAGGCCACCCCTGCCCGCACTTCCGTCTTTCCCAGAATTGTGTTCCAGGAGCGTTATAAACAACGCTCCTGCATGAATGTGCATTTTGGGTATGGTGAATTCAGCGGCCCGCATGCGTCAGCTTGGGCGGATTTCACCGTGATGGGAGTGTCCACATGCAGAAAAAGACTGACCGGGTGACTCCGGCCCCGTTCCACCCCGACTCCCCCTTGCAGGCCCTGCCTATGCACACCACCCGTGAAGAAATACAGCGGGCACAGGCGGGTGGCCTGTATACCGGCCGAGAGCACGACGCCTGTGGCGTGGGCTTTGTGGCGCACATCAAGGGCCACAAGCAGCACTCGATCATTCAGCAGGGCCTCAAGATCCTGGAAAACCTCGACCACCGGGGCGCGGTGGGCGCCGATCACCTGATGGGGGACGGTGCGGGCATCCTAATCCAGATTCCCGACGCCTTCTACCGCGCCGAGATGGAAGGGCAGGGAGTGACCCTGCCCCCCGCCGGAGACTACGGCGTCGGCATGATCTTCCTGCCCAAGGAGATCGCCTCGCGCCGGGCCTGCGAGCAGGAACTGGAGCGCGCCATTCTGGCCGAGGGTCAGCTGGTGCTGGGCTGGCGCGACGTGCCGGTCAGCCACGAGATGCCCATGAGCCCGGCGGTGCGGGCCAAAGAGCCGGTGATCCGGCAGGTGTTCATCGGGGCCGGCCCCGACACGCTGGTGCCCGACGCGCTGGAGCGCAAGCTGTACGTGATCCGCCGCCGGGCGAGCAACGCCATCCGCGCGCTGAACTTCACGCACGGCGCGGAATACTACGTGCCGAGCATGTCGTGCCGCACGGTGATTTACAAGGGTCTGCTGCTCGCCACGCAGGTCGGCGAGTACTACCTGGACCTTCAGAACCCGGCGGTGGCCTCGGCGCTGGCGCTGGTTCACCAGCGGTTTTCCACCAACACCTTTCCCGAGTGGCCGCTGGCCCACCCCTACCGCATGGTGGCCCACAACGGCGAGATCAACACCGTCAAGGGCAACTTCAACTGGATGCGTGCGCGCGAGGGCATCATGTCCTCGCCGGTGCTGGGCGACGACCTGAAGAAGATCTACCCGGTGTCCTTCGAGGGCGAGTCCGATACGGCCACCTTCGACAACGCGCTGGAACTGCTGACCCTGGCGGGCTACCCCATGGCGCATGCCGCCATGATGATGATTCCCGAGGCCTGGGAACAGAACACCCTGCTCGACGACCGCCGCCGCGCTTTCTACGAGTACCACGCGGCCCTGATGGAGCCCTGGGACGGCCCGGCCGCGATGGTCTTTACCGACGGACGGCAGGTGGGGGCCACGCTGGACCGCAACGGCCTGCGTCCGGCGCGCTACGTGCAGACCCGTGACGACCTCGTGATTCTGGCGTCCGAGTCCGGCGTGCTGCCGATTCCAGAAAGCCGCATCGTCAAGAAGTGGCGCCTGCAGCCGGGCAAGATGTTCATGATCGATCTGGAGGCCGGGCGCATCATCGAGGACGAGGAACTCAAGATGCAGTACGCCTCGGCCAAGCCGTACCGGCAGTGGGTGGACAACACCCGCGTGCCGCTGGCCGACGCGGAACAGACCGGCACGGTGGACAGCTTCAGCGAGACGCTGCTCGACCGCCAGCAGGCCTTCGGCTACACCCAGGAGGACCTCAAGTTCCTGATGGGCCCGATGGCGAAAAGCGGTGAGGAAGGCATCGGCTCGATGGGCAACGATTCGCCGCTGGCGGTGCTGTCCTCGCGCAACAAGCCGCTGTACTCGTACTTCCGGCAGCTGTTCGCCCAGGTGACCAACCCGCCCATTGACCCGATTCGCGAATCGGTGGTCATGAGCTTGGTGTCCTTCGTGGGACCGCGCCCCAACCTGCTGGACATCAATGCGGTCAACCCCCAGATGCGCCTGGAGGTCGAGCAGCCGATTCTGGATTTCGACGACATGGCCCGCGTCCGCGCCATCCATGAACACACGCGCGGCAAGTTCAGCGCCTACGACCTGGACATCACGTATCCCGCCGAGTGGGGAGCGCGCGGCGTCGAGGCCAAGCTCGCGACCATCAATGCCCGGGCGGTGGACGCCATCGAGGGTGGGCACAACATCATCATCATCTCCGACCGCCGGCTGGACCGCGAGCGGGTGGCGATTCCGGCGCTGCTCGCGCTGTCCAGCGTGCACCACCATCTGGTCAAGGCGGGGCTGCGCATGAAGGTCGGGCTGGTCGTCGAGACCGGCGACGCCCGCGAGGTGCATCACTTTGCTGCGCTGGCGGGATACGGCGCGGAGGCCATCCACCCGTACCTGGCCCTGGAGACGCTGCTGGACCTGCACACCGAGGTGCCCGGCATGCCGCGCCTGAACGACCTCGCGCCGGACAAGGCCATGCGCAACTACATCAAGGCCATCGGCAAGGGCCTGAGCAAGATCATGTCCAAGATGGGCGTGAGCACCTACATGTCGTACTGCGGCGCGCAGCTGTTCGAGGCGGTGGGGCTGCAGAGCGAGTTCATCGAGAAGTACTTCCGCGGTACGTCCACCCAGGTGGGCGGCATCGGCATCTTCGAGGTGGCCGAGGAAGCCCTGCGGACCCACGCGGCGGCCTTCAGCGACGACCCGCTGCTCGCCCGCAGCCTGGACGCCGGGGGTGAGTACGCGTGGCGGGTGCGCGGCGAGGAGCACATGTGGACGCCCGACGCCATCGCCAAGCTGCAGCACGCCACCCGCAGCGGCTCGTACAGCACCTACGAGGAATACGCCCGCATCATCAACGACCAGAGCAAGCGGCACATGACCCTGCGCGGGCTGTTCGATTTCCGGACCGAGGGCGTGTCGCCCGTGCCGCTGGAGGAAGTGGAGAGCGCCGCCGAGATCGTCAAACGCTTTGCCACCGGGGCCATGTCGCTGGGCAGCATCTCCACCGAGGCGCACACCACGCTGGCCGTGGCCATGAACCGCATCGGCGGCAAGAGCAACACCGGCGAGGGCGGCGAGGACCCGGCCCGCTACGAGCGCGAGATGCGCGGCGAGACGCTGGGCGAGGGCGAGACCCTGGCCGGCATCATCGGCCAGAGCCGCGTTGAGGTTGATTACCCGCTGCAACCCGGCGATTCTCTGCGCAGCAAGATCAAGCAGGTGGCTTCCGGGCGCTTTGGCGTCACCACCGGCTACCTGACGTCTGCCGACCAGATCCAGATCAAGATGGCCCAGGGCGCCAAGCCCGGTGAGGGAGGTCAGCTGCCCGGCGGCAAGGTCAGCGAGTACATCGGCTACCTGCGCCACAGCGTGCCCGGCGTGGGTCTGATCAGCCCGCCGCCGCACCACGACATCTACTCCATTGAGGACCTCGCGCAGCTGATCCACGACCTCAAGAACGTCAACCCGCGCGCCGACATCTCGGTCAAACTGGTCTCGGAAGTGGGCGTGGGCACCATCGCGGCGGGCGTGGCCAAGGCCAAGGCCGACCACCTCGTGATTGCCGGACACGACGGCGGCACCGGGGCCTCGCCGTGGAGCAGCATCAAGCACGCCGGCACGCCGTGGGAACTCGGCTTGGCCGAGACGCAGCAGACGCTGGTCCTGAACCGCCTGCGCGAGCGTGTGCGCGTGCAGACCGACGGTCAGCTCAAGACCGGGCGCGACGTGGTGGTTGCCGCCCTGCTGGGTGCCGACGAGTTCGGGTTCGCCACCGCGCCGCTGGTGGTGCAGGGCTGCATCATGATGCGCAAGTGTCACCTGAACACCTGCCCGGTGGGCGTGGCGACCCAGGACCCCGCCCTGCGCGCCCGCTTTACCGGCAAGCCCGAACACGTCATCAACTACTTCTTCTTTGTGGCCGAGGAGGTGCGCGCGATCATGGCCTCGCTGGGAGTGCGCACCTTCGAGGAACTGATCGGACGCGCTGACCTGCTCGATACCCGCGCCGGCATTGACCACTGGAAGGCGAGCGGGCTGGACTTCAGCCGGCTGTTCTACCGCCCCGAACCCTCGGACGCGGCGCGGCGGCACATGGGCGTGCAGGAACACGGGCTGGAAAACGCCCTGGACCGGCGCCTGATCGAGAAGTGCCGCCCGGCCATAGAGAAGGGCGAGCGGGTTCACTTCCTGCAGGACGTGAAGAACGTCAACCGCACGGTGGGCGCGATGCTCTCGGGCGAACTGATCCGCGCCCGCCCGGAAGGGCTGCCTGACCAGACGATCTTTGTTCAGATGGAAGGCACCGGCGGCCAGAGCTTCGGCGCGTTCCTGGCTCCCGGAATCACGCTGTACCTGATCGGCGATGCCAACGACTACACCGGCAAGGGCCTGAGCGGCGGCCGGGTGGTGGTGCGCCCCAGCATCGAGTTCCGGGGCGACGCCCGCCAGAACATCATTGTGGGCAACACGGTGCTGTACGGCGCGACCTCCGGAGAAGCCTTCTTCCGGGGCGTGGCGGGCGAGCGCTTCGCTGTGCGCCTGAGCGGAGCCAAAACCGTGGTGGAAGGCACCGGCGACCACGGCTGCGAGTACATGACCGGCGGCACGGTGGTCGTGCTGGGCAAGACCGGGCGCAACTTCGCGGCGGGCATGAGCGGCGGAGTGGCCTACGTGTACGACGAGGACGGCAGCTTTGAGAAACGCTGCAACCACAGCATGGTCAGCCTGCACAAGGTGCAGCCTGCCGATGAGCAGATGCAGAGTGCCGCGCCCGGGGGCCTGCATGGCGGCGAGGCCGACGAGACGCAGCTGAGGACCATGCTCGAAGACCACCACCGCTGGACCGGCTCGGCCATCGCCAGCGAGATTCTCGACGACTGGGACAACGCCCGCAAGAAGTTCGTCAAGGTCTTCCCCCTGGAATACCAGCGTGCCCTGAAGGAGCAGGCGGCCCGCAAGGCCGCTCCCGGAACCGTGCAGGCTGCCGACACCACCAGCATGCAGGCCGGCCCCAGCCGCGCCGGTGGGCAGGGAATCCTTACCAAATAGGCCGTGGGGGGCGGCGCACGCCGAGGGCCTCCGCGCCGTCGTCCGCCCCCGCGCTTACCGAACTCACCCATCCCCCTGCACGGAGACTTTCATGTCCAAAATCACCGGCTTCCTCGAACAACCCCGCGTCAAGGAGAAGTACCAGCCCGTCGACGTGCGTCTCAAGAACTACGCCGAATTCGTGCTGCCCCTGGCGAACGACGCGGCCCAGAAACAGGCGGTGCGCTGCATGGACTGCGGCATTCCGTTTTGCAACAACGGCTGTCCGGTGGGGAACATCATTCCCGACTTCAACAATCTGGTGTACGAGAACGACTGGCTCTCGGCCATTGAAACGCTGCACAGCACCAACAACTTTCCCGAATTCACGGGCCGCATCTGCCCCGCGCCGTGTGAGGCCGCGTGCACCCTGAACATCAACGATGATCCGGTGGGCATCAAGTCCATCGAGCTTGCCATCATCGAGCGGGCGTGGCAGGAGGGCTGGGTCCGGCCACAACCCCCGCAGGTGAAGACCGGCAAGCGGGTCGCGGTGGTCGGCAGCGGACCGGCGGGTCTGGCCGCAGCGCAGCAGCTGGCCCGCGCCGGACATGACGTGACCGTGTTCGAGAAGAATGACCGCGTGGGCGGCCTGTTGCGCTACGGCATTCCCGATTTCAAGATGGAAAAGCAGCACATTGATCGCCGCGTCTCCCAGATGGAGGCCGAGGGCGTGACCTTCCGCACCGGCGTGCTGGTGGGCACCTGGGACAAGGACAGCAAGGTGACCAACCTGGCCAGAACCACGGTGACGCCGGAGGACCTGCGCGCCGAATTCGACGCCGTGTTGCTCTCGGGCGGTGCGGAACAGCCGCGCGACCTGCCGGTGCCCGGGCGCGACCTGGACGGCGTGCATTTTGCCATGGAGTTCCTGCCGGGCCAGAACCGGGTGAATGCGGGCGACAAGCTCAAGAAGCAACTGCGTGCGGATGGCAAAAACGTCGTTGTGATCGGCGGCGGCGACACCGGCAGCGACTGCGTGGGCACCAGCAACCGCCACGGCGCCGTCTCGGTCACCCAGTTCGAGGTGATGCCCCAGCCTCCCGAACACGAGAACAAGCCGCTGGTGTGGCCGTACTGGCCGCTCAAGCTGCGGACCAGTTCCAGCCACGAGGAGGGCGTGACCCGGGAATTTGCCATTGCCACCAAGGAGTTCATCGGCAAGGGGGGCAAGCTCACGGGGGTCAAGACGGTGCGCATCGAGCTGGTTGACGGCAAGCTGCAGGAAATCGAGGGCAGCGAGGAGATCCACAAGGCCGAACTGGTGCTGCTGGCCATGGGCTTTGTCAGCCCGGTGGGCAGCGTACTGGAAGCCTTCGGTATCGAGAAGGACACGCGGGGCAACGCCCTGGCCGGCACCGAGGAGGAGGGAGGCTACCTCACCAACCTGCCGGGTGTGTTCGCCGCCGGAGATATGCGCCGGGGACAGAGCTTGGTCGTGTGGGCCATCCGAGAAGGCCGGCAGGCGGCGCGGGCCATCGACCAGCACTTGATGGGAACCAGCGTGCTGCCCCGCTGAGGCGCAGCAAAGCGACAGAAGAGGCGGGGCCACTCAACAGGGTGGCTCCGCCTTCAAATCTTCAGAAGATGCTGCATATGCTCCCGGGCCACCACTCAGGCGGATTCGGACAACGGGTGGTCCTCGGCAAGCACGTCCAGCAGCAGCTCAATCACCCGTGGGTCAAACTGCTGACCGCTGGCGGCCTGCAGGTGGGTCAGGGTTTCGCCCACGGTCCAGGCGCGCTTGTAGGGCCGCACATTGGTCAGGGCGTCGTAGACGTCACAGACGGCAAAGATGCGGGCCAGCAGAGGAATCTGTTCGCCGCTGAGCCGTTTGGGGTAGCCCCCGCCATTCCACCACTCGTGGTGTCCGGCAATGACGTTCAGGGTGGCGGTGGGCAGGAAGGGCAGTTGCCGGGCCAGCGCCACGCCGTCCGCCACATGTTCTTCCATGCGGGCGCGCATCTCGGGGGTCAGGGGGCCGGTGTGCAGCAGAATCGAATCCGGCACGCCCACCTTGCCGATGTCATGCAAGTACGCGCCCCAGCGCAGGGCCCGCAGATCGTCTTTGGCCAGACCCATCTTCTCGCCCAAGCGCACGGCCAGGTGGGTGACCCGGTCGGTGTGGCCCTGCGTTTCGGCGTCGCGCGCTTCCAGCGACAGGCCCATGGCGCGCAGGGCACTTTCGTGGGCGCTGCGCTCGCGCTCCTCGGCGTCCAGCCGGGCTGCGAGCAGGGTCAGCAGGCCGGTCACACTGCTGATCAGGAGCCGCTCCTCGCCGGTCCACTCGTGCGGATGAAAGGCGTGGGCGAGCAGCGCCCCCACCAGCCGGCCGCTGTGGTCATGCACGGGCGCGGCCGTGAGCGCACAGACCCCCAGCTCCGGAAAACCGGCGGCGGCCGGATGCGCGGCCGTGTCCGGGAAGAACAGCACGCTGTCGGCCGCCTCCAGGGCCGTGATCAGGGGCAGGTTGCCTGGCAGGCCGTGGGCGAGCAGCGCTTCCATGGCCGGGCCCTGCGGCATGACCCCGCTGGCAGCGCGGGCGTGATACGCCAGAGTCTGCTCGCCCAGCTGAAAGTAGCCCGCGCCCTCGGCACTCGTCTGGTTGACCAGGGCCGAGAGCACCGGCAGCATGGCGCTGCTCAGGTCCGGGGCTCCCAGCCCGGTTCTGGCAAGTTGCAGGGTGAGATCAGGCACGCTGATGGACAGCGTCGTCTCCTGAGGAAGCAGCGGAGCCGCAGATGGACCTGACATGCCTTGAAAAATACGCTGGCCGGAGTGACAGCTTTATCACAGCTTTGGCCCTGACCACCGGCAAATCTTGGCCCGGAAAGACCCTGAAAGAAAATGTGGTGCGGGCAGGGGGTTCACCCCCTGCCCGCACCGCATGACCCAGAAAGCTCAGGGCAGCGGAAAGCCCCCCGCAAAGGCATGGACCTCGTCCTTGACGGCCTCACCCCTCAGGGCCCGGTCAATCAGGTCGGCGATTTTCGGCATGTCGCCCTCTACCATGCCGCGCGTGGTCACGGCGGGCGTGCCGATGCGGATGCCGCCGCCGTGCAGAATCTTCTCGGTGTCGTAGGGCAGCGTGCTCTTGGAGATGGTGATGTGGTTGGCGTCCAGCCGCTTGGTGGCCTTGGTGCCGTTCAGGCCCTGCGGGCGCAGGTCCAGCACAAACAGGTGGTTGTCGGTGCCGCCCGAGACCACGCGGTAGCCCTTGTCCTGGAACGCCGCCGCCAGCGCCTGTGCGTTCTTCACGATCTGCTCGGCGTAGGCCCGGAACTCGGGGCGCAGCGCCTCGCCAAAAGCCACCGCCTTGGCCGCGATGATGTGCTCCAGCGGCCCGCCCTGATGACCGGGGAAGATGGCGCGGTCCAGCTTGGCGGCCACCTCGGGATCGCTGGAAAGCAGCAGGCCGCTGCGCGGGCCGCGCAGGGTCTTGTGGGTGGTGGTGGCGACCACGTGGGCGTGCGGCAGCGGGCTGGGATGCACGCCCGCCGCGACCAGCCCGGCGATGTGCGCGATGTCGGCGAACAACACCGCCCCCACCTCATCGGCCACCCGGCGGAAGGCCTCGAAGTCGATGACGCGGCTGTAGGCGCTTGCCCCGGCGATGATCATCTTCGGTTTGTGTTCCAGGGCCAGGCGGCGCACCTCGTCCATGTCGATCCGCTCGGTCTCGGGGCTGACCTTGTACCCCACGATGGTGTAGCGCTGGCCGCTGAAATTCACCGGGCTGCCGTGGGTCAGGTGGCCGCCGTGCGACAGGTCCATGCCCAGCACGGTGTCCCCTTCCTGCAGCAGCGCGCCGTAGACCGCGATGTTGGCGCTGCTGCCGCTGTGGGGCTGCACGTTGGCCCACTCGGCGCCGAACAGCTGCTTGGCCCGCTCGATGGCGAGCAGTTCCACCTGATCCACCACCTCGCAGCCGCCGTACCAGCGCTTGCCGGGATACCCTTCGGCATACTTGTTGGTCAGCACGCTGCCCGCCGCCTCGCGCACGGCAGCCGAGGTGAAGTTCTCGGAGGCGATCAGCTCCAGGCCCACGCGCTGGCGCTCGGCCTCCTGCGCGATCAGGTCAAAGACGGCCGTGTCACGGGGCGCGGCAGGCGGCGTCTGCTGGGACGGGGTGGCGTTGCGCTGGGCGGTGGTCATAGGGGTACGGTAACACTCCGGCGCGGCGAAAAATGGAGCCTGTCTCCGCAGCTCAGACAGGGGCGGGCCACCTGCCGGACGGGCGCCGGCGCCGGCGGGTCAGTGGCCCAGGCGGCGCTGGACCTCGTCCAGTCCCTCCGCCTGCGCCAGCACCTGCACGCTGTCGCCCGCCTCCAGCCGGGTCGCGCCCTTGGGAATCAGGTACTCGCCCCGGCGCTGAATCAGCACCACCAGGGCCTCGACCGGCAGGTGCAGGTCCACGATGCGCTGGCCGTCGGCGTCACTGTCCGGGCGCACCTCCACCGTGGTCAGGGCGTTCTCGCTGTGGCCGGTGGGGGTGTAGGTGATGGGCGCAGGCGCGGGGACGGCGCGCGCTTCCCGCAGGCCCAGTCGGTCGGCCACCCAGGTCAGGGTGGTGCCCTGCACCAGCACGCTGGTGAGCACGATGAAGAAGACCACGTTGAACAGCGTCTGGGCCTGCGGCACCCCCGCGAGTAGCGGAAAGGTCGCGAGCACGATGGGCACCGCGCCGCGCAGCCCCACCCAGGCCACCATCGCCTTGCCGTTGCGGGGCATGCGGGAGGCGCCCAGGCTCAGGAACACGGCCGCGGGCCGGGCCACGAACACCAGCACCAGCGCGCAGGCCAGCGCCAGCCCGGCGGTGGGCAGCAGCTCATGCGGATTGACGAGCAGGCCCAGCGTCAGGAACATCGCCACCTGCATCAGCCACGCCAGCCCGTCGTGAAAGGACAGCAGGCTGCGCTTGTGCAGAAAGTCGGCGTTGCCGAGCAGCACCCCCGCAATGTAGATGGCCAGAAAGCCGCTGCCGCCCGCCACCGCCGCCGCGCTGAAGATGGTCAGGGCAAGTGCGAGGCTGAGCACCGAGTACAGCCCCTCGAACTGCAGCTGCAGGCGGTTGAGGGCCCACAGCGCCGCGCGGCCCAGCACCACGCCCAGCACGGCTCCCAGCAGCATCTGGCGCAGGAACAGCGGCACGATTTCCAGCACCGACATGCCGGGGTGGGCGATGAGTTCCAGCAGGCCTACGGTCAGGAAGACGGCCATCGGATCGTTGCCGCCGGATTCAAACTCCAGCAGCGGGGCCACGTCCCCCTTGAGGCCCAGCGCCCGTTCCTTGAGCACGCTGAACACCGCCGAGGCGTCGGTGCTGCTGACCACCGCGCCGAGCAGCCACGCCGCCAGCCACGGCCACCCGAAGGCGAAATGAACGAAGGCGGCCATCACCCCCGCCGTGACGAGGACCCCCAGGGTCGCCAGGCTCAGGCCCCGGCGCAGCACCGGCCGCGTATCGCCCCAGTGGGTGGTCAGGCCGCCCTGAAACAGGATGAAACACAGCGCCACGGTGCCCAGCGCCTGCGCCAGCCGGTAGTCGCTGAACTGGATGCCCAGACCGTCCGACCCGGCGAGCATGCCCACGCCCAGAAACAGCAGCAGCCCTGGAATGCCCAGCCGTCCACCCAGGCGGCTCACGACCAGGCTGACGATCAGCAGCGTTCCCGCAGCCAGCAGCGCCAGTTCGGTGCGGCCCTCATCCATCCGGCCCCGCCTGCGTCATGTGGCCGCCCTGCACGTCGTCATGCCGATATGGTGGCATGCATGCCGGCCCCATAGAAAGGACCGGACGCCCCCGCGCAGGGTGTCCGGTCCGCAGGGACCGGGTCGGGGCCGGCGCTTATAGGTCTCCGGCCAGCCAGCGCACGATGTTCTGTCCCATGGTGGCGTTGCTCAGGTTGGGCCAGTTGTTGTAGGTACCGGTGCTGCCATCCGAATACGTGTTGTCCCCGAAGGTGCTGCTGTCGCCCCACATTGCCACGCGGCCCGCGCCCACCGTGTTCACCGCCAGGTAGGTCTTGCCGCCGGTGCCCATCAGCGCCGTGCCGGCCAGCACGTCCACGCTGGTGCCCACGTACACGCCCGCGCTGCCCACCCCGTTCAGGACCGGGTGCGAGGTCAGAGGCGTGGCGGTCAGGACCGGATCGCTGAAGCTGGAATTGAACGAGGCGTTCAGTCCGAACACCACGTCGCTGTTCAGGCTGGCCTGCAGGGTGCTGCCCACGGTTGCCGGGGTGCTGCCGTCCCAGCCGTCGAACACTTCCGGGCTGTCCCAGCCGTTGTTGTTGCGGTCGCTGCTGCGGTGGTCGGTGATCATGAACACCCCGCCGCCCCCCTGCACGAAGGACTGAATGGCCGTCCGCTCCGCGTCGCTGAAAGGGCTCTGCGGCTCCGGGATCACGAGCACCGCCGCTCCCGTCAGGGTCGTGGACGTGATGCTGCTGCCCGTTACGCTGCTCACCGTGTAGCCCAGGCCGCGCAGCGCATCGGCATAGTCGCTGTACGCTCCGTCAATGCGCCAGTCGGCGTTTCCGGCGTCCTCTGCCTTGGTCAGGTCAAACAGGACCTTCTTGCCGGAAGTGCCCCCGCCCCCGTTGGCCACGCCCGGGGTGGCGGCCTGTACCCGGAAATCCACGCTGTTCGCGTTGGTGTCGCTGCCGTCGGGCACGCGGGCCAGCGCACCGCCTGCTCCGGTCGTGGGGGCCGGGCTGCCCTCGCCCCGGTTGCTGCCCGGCGTGCCGTAGGCCAGCGCGTCCACAATGGCGCCGGATTTCAGCAGGCGCAGGCTGGCGCTGCCGTTGTTCAGGTCCGCGCCGCTGTTCACCAGCGAGCGGTTGGGCACGGTGGTGTCCTGCGCCACCACGAAGTACCCGCTGGCCGGAATGCTGCCGGAGAGGGTGATGGTCCGGTACTGCGTGCCCGCCGTGTCGAAGGCGGCCAGCGAGTAGCCGCTCAGGCTCTTGCCGGCCGGACCCTTCAGTTCAATAAAGGTGCCGGTGTCGGTGCCCGGCGCGTCGTAATACACCTCGTTGAGAACCGGCTCTCCGGCCGCGGCGAGCGGCAGGAACGCCCCCGCCTCCGGGGCGCGGCCACAGGCCGACAACGTCAGAGAAACGCAGGTGAGCAGCATCAGGCCGCGGCGGACAGGCAGATGGAAGGACATGGAGTTCCTATTCTGCACACGGAGGTGATGAGGCGTTCCGTTCTCTTTCCATGTCGGCCGTTCATGGAGCGTTTCTTCCGGGGGGGGGCCCCGCCCGATCTGCTACCCTGATGGGCATGACGCCCCGCGCCGGTACACTTTCGCCGTTTACCCGCCGTGGGGGTTCGCCGACTTAGCAGCAAAGTCGAGCGCGTCACCCCGCCTGTTCTGTGAGGCGGGGCTTTTTTGTGGAACGGACCGACCGACAGGAGGAGCAAGATGACGGACAACCATCAACCAGAGCCCCAGCATTCAGAGTCCCAGCAACAGGAGGCGCTGCAGGCCATCTCCGGGGCCGACACGCTGGACGCCCTGCAGGCAGTCAAGACGAAGTACGTGGGCAAGAGCGGTCTGGTGACCCGGGAACTGGGAGCGCTGGGCAAGTTGCCGCCCGAGGAGCGCAAGGCGCGCGGCGCGCAGATCAATGCGGTGCGCCAGGCCATCGACGCGGCCCTGACCGAGCGGGAAGCGGTCCTGAAACGTGCGGCGCTGGACGCCCGGCTGGCCTCCGAGGCCATCGACGTGACCCTGCCGGGTCTGGCGCTGCCCGCCGGAGGCCTGCATCCCATCAACCGGGTCTACGACGACCTGACCCGCATCTACGAACGGCTGGGCTACGCGGTGGTCGAGGGACCGGAGGTCGAGGACGAGCACCACAACTTCGAGGCCCTGAACGTGCCGTGGTACCACCCCGCCCGTGACCTGCAGGACACCTTCTGGCTGGAGGACGGCCGCCTGCTGCGCACCCACACCAGCCCCATGCAGATCCGCTACATGGTGGACCACGAACCGGCGCTGAAGATCGTGGTGCGCGGCAAGGTCTACCGCTACGAGGCCACCGACGCCACCCACGAGGCGATGTTTCACCAGCTTGAGGGACTGGTGGTGGGCGACGGCATCTCCATGGCCGACCTCAAGGGCACCATTGCCGAGATGGCGCGCGGGCTGTACGGTCCCTCGGCGAAGGTGCGCTTTCAGCCCAGCTACTACCCCTTTACCGAACCCGGCGCGGACTTCGCGGTGTGGTGGGACAACCCACGCGGCGAGAGCAAGTGGCTGGAGCTGGGCGGCTGTGGCATGGTCCACCCCAACGTGTTCAGGGCGGTGGACGACCTGCGCGAGGCCCAGGGCAAGCCGCGCGTCTACGAGGGCAAGACCGGCTTTGCCTTCGGCCTGGGGCCGGAGCGCATCGCCATGCTCAAGTACGGCATTCCGGACATCCGGTACTTCTACGCCAACGATCCGAAGGTGCTGGGCCAGTTCCGGGGAGAGCTGGGCTGAGGATGGCCGAGACGTTCGCCATTCCCTGCGTCGGGGCCCTCATGGTCCGTGAGGTCGGTGGGCAGCCCTGCGTGCTGATTCAGGAACGCCGCAAGCCGGGCGCGGGCACCGAGAACGGACTGCTGGAAGTGGCGGCGGGCAAGGTGCGTGAGTATGAAAACGTCTTCGATGCCCTGCGCCGTGAGGTCCATGAGGAAACCGGACTGCGCGTGACCCGCATTGAGGGCGAAGAAGCGGCCATGACCCGCACCGTGAACGGATACGAGGTCATGAGCTACGCACCCTTCTGCACCACCCAGAACCTGTCGGGCGGGTATTCGATCCTGCTCCACAGCTTTGTCTGTGAGGCCGCAGGTGAGCCGGTCTCCCAGTCGCCGGAGGCGGGCAACTTCCGCTGGATGCCGCTGGGGGAATGCCGGACCGCCCTTCAGGACCGCCCGGAGGCGTTTTACCCGCTTCATATCCATGCGCTCGGCCTGTATCTGAGCAAGGAGAATCCATGAGATCGCGCGCCGTTGGCATTCTTATTCAAAACCATCAGGTGCTGCTGATGCTGCGCCGCAAGGAGGGCCGCGCGTACGCCACCCTGCCGGGCGGCGGCATCGAGGCCGGCGAGACGCCCGCCGAGGCGTGTGCCCGCGAACTGCTCGAAGAGGTCAACCTCGTGGTGGACGTGCACGAGGAGGTGCTGACCCTGGACAACCTGGGCAGCCGCGAGCACTACTTCCGGGTCACCCACCGTTCCGGCGAGATGCAACTGGGGAACGGCCCCGAGGGTGTGCGCCACAGCCCTGAGAATTCCTACGACCCGCAGTGGGTGGATGTCGGCGCGCTGGACGCCGTGAACCTGATGCCCCCCGCCGCACGCCCCCTGGTCCTGACCCTGCTGGAGACCCCATGAAACTGCCGTATTCCTGGCTCAAAGAACTGATTCCCGACCTGCCGCCCGTTTCCGAGCTGGAGCCGACCTTTGCCAACATGGGCCTGCCGCTGGAGGGCACCGAGGAGGTGCCGGCCCCGCCCGAGGGCGTGCTGCTCGTGGCCGTGCGCCGTGCCGAGGCAATGGAGGGCACGCAGCTCACCCGCCTGACCCTGGACGCCGGACCGCACGGCGAGCGCGTGATCGCCACCGGGGCGGCGAACGCGGTAGGGGTGCCCCCCGGCACGGTGGTGGCCCTGGTCACGCCGGGCACGGCTCTGGGCGGCGTGGAATACGGCGTGCGCACCCTGCAGGGTGTGGAGTCCTGGGGCATGGCTGCGAGTGCCAAGGAGCTGGAGATTGGGGAAAGCAGTTCGGGCATTCTGCTCTTCCCCGCCGGAACTGCCGCGCCGGGCACGCCCATGCGCGAGCTGTGGGCCGCCGATACCGTGCTGGACGTGGAGGTCACGCCCAACCGCGCCGACGTGCTGAGTGCGCTGGGCCTGGCACGCGATCTGGCTGCCTTTTTGCAGCTGGAGCTGCGTGAGCCTTCCGCCGGTCCCACACCCAGCGGCGAGGGCGAGATCCGGGTGGGGCTGCCCCCCCGGGGCCTGACCATCGAGCGCGATCCGTCGCGCAAGCTGCGCTTTGGCTGCGACCACTTCGTGGCCCGGACGGTCGGCGGCCTGACCAACGGCCCCGCTCCGCTGTGGATGCAGCGCCGGTTGAATCTGGCGGGCATGCGGCCCATCGACCTGATCGTGGACACCAGCAACTACGTGATGCTCGAACTCGGGCAGCCCACGGCGCTGTACGACCGGCGCGACGTGACTGGCGATCAGATTCTGGTGGCCTTCGGGCTGCGTCAGGGCGAGTACGTGCGCGACCTGATGGGCGGCGAACATACGGTGGGCCCCGAAGACCTGCTGATCCTCGACGGCCGGGAGCGACCGGTTCCCGGCGTGGCCGAGGCCCTGGAACACGCGGGGGAACCCCGCACCGGGGCGGGCGTGCTGGGCATCGCGGGCGTCATGGGCGGCGACCACGGACACGTGCGGGCCGATACCTCGGACGTGGTGATCGAGTCCGCGCACTTTGACCCGGTGCTGCTGCGCCGCACGAGCACCCGCCTGGGCCTCAAGACCGACGCCGTCTACCGCTACGAGCGCGGCGTGGACCCGCTGCTCGCGCCCCGGGCCGCCGACCGGGTGGCGGGTCTGCTCGCCGAGGCCGGGGGCGGGCAGGTTCACCCCGGCGCGGCAGTGGTGGGCACGCCCGAGCAGCCCAGCGCGATCACCGTGACGGGAGAAGAGATCCGCGCGTTGCTCGGCATGGACATCGCCACCTCAGAGATGCGCGCCCTGCTGACCCGGCTGGGCTGCCACGTGACCGGCGAGGGCGACTGCCTGAGCGTGCAGCCCCCGTCCTGGCGGGTGGATCTGGCAATCTGGCAGGACGTGGCCGAGGAGGTGGCCCGGTTGCACGGCTACGCCCACCTGCCCGAAACGCTGCCCACCCTGCGCGTGCATGACAGCAACATCGGGGCCTCGGCGGCCAACGACGTCCGCCAGGACCTGCGGCGCGCGCTGGCCGGTCAGGGCTTTCAGGAGGTTGTGACCTACACCTTCTCCAGCGACGAGGAGGCCGCCCGCGCCCGCGCCGAGGCTCCGGGCGTGCGCCTGCGCAATCCACTCACGGCCGACCGCACCGCGCTGCGCACCGCCCTGTACCCCAGCCTGCTGCGCGCCGCGCTGGCCCACCCCAAAGGCGAGCGCACCCTGCTGTTCGAGCTGGGCCGGGCCTTTCCCGCCTCCGGCGAGGCCGAGCGGCTGGGACTGCTCATGCGCGGCCCGCTGGCTCCGGCCACCACCGGCGGCGGTGTGGCGGGGGGCTTTGCCGTGTTCAAGGGACTGATCAAGGCCTTTGCCGCCAGCGTGGGGGCAGCCCTGGAAGTGCGGCAACTGCGTGGCGGGGCCGTGCCGAGCGCACTGCATCCGGGCATTGCCGGAGAGGTGGTCTGGAACGGGCAGGCCATCGGCTGGATGGGCGCGCTGCACCCGGAAGTCGCCCAGGACTTTGGCCTGAAGGGGGACACCTTCATCACCGAACTGGGGCTGCCGCTGCCGGGCCGGGTCTGGGGCTTCCGCGATCCCAGCCGTGCGCCCGCCGCGTGGCGGGACCTCGCGGTGATCGCGCCGCAGACGGTGGGCTACGGCGAGGTGGCCGCCCTGCTGCGCCGTGAGGCCGGGGACCTGCTCGAAAGCGTGGACCCCTTTGACGTGTTCACGGGCGAGCAGATCGGCGCCGGCAACCGCTCGGTGGCGGTGCGGCTGGTGTTCCGGGGAGAACGCACCCTCACCGACGCCGAGGTGGACCCGGTGATGGACCGCCTAATGGACGCCGTGCGCGGCCAGGGCTGGAGCATCCGCGAGAAGTAAGCTCCGCGCGACAGGAAAGGGAAGGGGGTCAGGGCAGCATGCCCTGGCTCCTTTTCTACGGCCCCAACGTTTTCCAGAGGTCCACGTTTACACGGATCAACTCGCCGTTCAGCTCCGTACCGTCCGGCAAGGCCCCGGCACCAAACCACCCGGCTGCCAGCACCTCGCTGTCCTGCGGAGTCAGCGTACCCGTGACGCCGTGCGCCCGGTACAGCACGGACACGTTGTCCACCACATCCCCGTGCGGGTAGGTGAAGCGGTAGCGCGGCCCCGCGAACATCTCCAGCGGCTCCAGCCGTTTGGCCCGCAGCCCCGTTTCCTCGAGGAGTTCGCGCCGCGCGCACGCCTCGAAGCTCTCGCCGGGTTCCAGGCCGCCGCCGGGTAGGGTCCAGCGGCCTGTCCCCGCGTGCCTGAGCAGCAGCAACCGGTTGTGTTCGTCGGTGACGAGCACGTTGGCCCCGGGGGAGAAGAGGGGACGGGGCCCCACCTTTCGGCGCAGCTTCAGCAGATGCTCGCCCAGCGGTGGGGGCGCGGGCCAGGGAGTCAGGGGCACCGGCGGCAGGCCCACCCGTGCCCGCAGCACGTTCATGCTCAGGCGGTTGGCATTGTTGCTGAGGGGGGGGAGATCATCCAGTGGAAACCACCTCAGCTCCAGGGTCTCACCGCTGTCATCGGGTGCAGCGTGGTTCAGCGCCGAGGCGGGCAACGTGCCCTGTGCGCGCATTCCCACAATGTAGCTTTCGTGGCCGTTGGGATAGCGGTGGAACAGTTCAGGCCCGCTCTGAAGGGCGTCGGGCAGGGACATCAGATGCAGGTCGGGGCAGACCAAGCCGGTCTCTTCTATCAGTTCGCGCCGCGCCCCAGTCAGGAAGTCCTCCCCGGGGTCCAGCGCCCCGCCGGGCTCGCTCCACAGCCCGTCATCTCCCCGCCGTTGCAGCAGTACGCGCCCGCGTTCATCCTGAATCAGGGCCCCCACAGCCACAGCCAGCAATGACGAAGGACCCCACACGGCCCGCAGTTCCATCAGGGTCATGCCGGTCTGTCCCGCGTCGCTGGGGTCGGCAACCACAGTCCCGTTCTCTTCATCATTCGCCCGCGCATGTCCTGAATCTACAGGTGTGGCCCCGTGACGTCATCCGGCGGCCATAGCCTGAGCGTCACTGCCGTAACTGCAGTCAAGCCTGAGGCGCTCGGGGGTGCGGCCGACGCGGGCAGGTCGTTCAGTTGCGCTCAGCACCGGGCCAAGAGGGCTGGACACCGGGCGCGGCGGCCGTCTGGAGCCGGACAGGCCATCCCAGCCCGCGCCCTTTCACGACGGTCAGCGGTCTATCCGGGCGGACCCTGAAACTCGTCCAGCTCCCCGAGTTCCAGGGCGAGCAACACAGCCTGGATCAGGTAGGGCTGCTGTCCGGGATGGTCCATTTCCCCGTGACGCATCAAGGTGCGGACCTCATCAATCAGGCGCGACAGCCGCCGGGCGTCGGTCTCGTCGAGCCACACGATCCCCGTATAGTCGCGGCTGAGCTGTCCCTGTAACTCCGGCGCGTCAGTCTCGGAGTTCACCTCGCCCTGTTCGTCGCGGTAGATGAGCCGGGCGTGGTGGTCGAGCCGCTGCAGCCGGCGGCCGGCCACACGCGCCCGGAACTGGTCATATGGGCGGCTGTGCCGGGCGACCTGCGCTTCCAGATCGGCAAAGGGTGTGAGGGCGAACGGCACCCGCAGCCCGCCGGGCGCACGGAACAGCCGCACCGGGCGGCCTGCCCGCCGCTCCTCGCCCGCCGGACGCAGCAGCCCCACCCGCACGAACTGCCGCACCCGGTAGAGCATGCGCTCCACGGTGACCCCGGCCTCGCGCGCCGCGGCTCCGGCCCCCAGCGTGCGCCCGATGAACGGCTTCAGGTGGCGCAGAGCCACCGGATCGCTGAGCAGGCGGCCCTGTTCGGGCGTGCTGGCGGTGAACCATTCGCCCCGGTATGAACCCAAAATGGTCTGCGGCATTTTGGGTAGGGTACGCCGGAAGCTGGGTCCATGACCACTGTTCCGGCCTCCGCTGATCTGCCCCGCGCCTTCTGGCTGTACTGGTCGGGCCTCTCGTTCACGGCGCTGGGAGACGCCATCGTGTACGTGGCCCTGCCCTTTCTGGCCCTGGCCACCGCCACGCACCCCGGGTCCGCAGAGGTGGTGGGGCTGGTGGTGCTCGCCGGCAGCCTGCCGCGGTTTCTGGGGCCGCTGCTCGGCGGGCTGGCGGACCGGTCGTCTCCCCGGAGACTGCTCGCCCTGAGCGCCGGGCTGCGGGGACTGGCGGTGCTGGGGGTGGGGCTGTGGGGCCTGCTTGGTCAGCTGCCGCTGGCCCCCCTGCTGATCCTGGCCTTCCTGAACGGGCTGCTGTCCACCCTGGCCTATGCCACGGGCAGCGCGCTGGTACCGCGGCTGGTATCGCCCGGGGCGCTGTCCCGGGCCAACAGTCTGGGCAGCGGCGCACTGATGGGCGCGCCCCTGGTGGGCTACGGGCTGGGGGGCGGGCTCATTCATGGGCTGGGAGCGCCGGGCGCACTGCTGGTGGGTGTGCCGCTGATTCTGGCGCTGTGCGCGGCGACGCTGGGCCTGCCTCCCCTGCGCGCCGCGCAGGCGGGGGGCCGCCCCGCCCCGCTCGCCGATCTGCGCGAGGGCCTGGCGGTGATTCGCCGCTCGCCGCTGCTGCTGGCCCTGCTCGGTCTGAGCCTGGGGCTGAACCTCGCCCTGAACGTCATGAACACCCGCGCGCCTCTGCAGATGGCCACGCAGGGCCGCGGGGCCGCCGACTACGCCATCTTCGAGATGCTGATCTCGGGCGGCGTGCTGCTGGGCATCGCGCTGGTCACGCCGCTGGCGGCCCGGTGGTCGCTGGACACCCTGATCGGGCTGGGGCGCTGGGTGCTGGTGGCGGGAACGCTGGGTTTCCTGGATGCGGGCGTGGCCGGGTGGTGGCTGGGGGCCGCGGTGTTCGGCGTGGGCCTGGGGCTGCTGGAAGTGGCCTCGACCACCCGGGCCCAGCACCTGACCGCTCCGGCGGTGCGGGGCCGCGTGATCGGCGCGCTGCTGGCCGTCAATGCCGTGGGCCTCAGCCTGGGCGCGGGGCTGGCCGCTCTGCCGCTGCCCACCTCAACGCTGATGTGGGGGCTGACGGCCCTGCTGCTGGGCCTGCTGCCCCTGTGGCCCGCCGCGCTGCGCCGCCACGGGCGGGCTCAGCGCCTCAGCGCGTCCTCGAGCGCCTGAGTAAAGGCCTCATCGTCGTCCAGCCAGGGATAGTGTCCGGCGTCCAGCACCGTCACATCGGCGTCGGCCAGATCGGCCAGGAACTGCACCTGTTCGGGGTAGCTCGTGCGGTCATGCACGCCCACGATCACGTACACCGGGCGGCGGATGTCCTGCAAAAAGGGCAGGTATTCAAATTCCCACAGGCCCTGATGGACCAGCGCTTCCTGCACCTCGCCGCCGCCCACCAGCTGGCCTTCGGCGTCCACGAATTCCAGCCTCATGCGGCTGGGGGCGTCCACGAACTCCAGGGCATTGAGCAGGTCGCGGGCGTTGAGCAGGTTGAAGGCCGCCTCCACCCGCGCGCCTCCCACCGGCGGGTGCTCGCCTTCCGCGGCGGCGGCGCGCACGGCGTCGGCGGGGTCTTCCAGCGCCACACCGCGCAGGGCGCTGGCCTCGCGCAGAAGGGTCAGGGCTAGCGCTGGAAAGTGCAGCCACGGTCCGACAACCACCACACGCTCGGTCTGCGCCGGGTGGCGGCGGGCGTACTCCAGTGCCACCAGCCCGCCGAAGCCGTGGCCCAGCGGTACGATGCGCTCCAGACCCAGGAAGTCACGCAGGGCCTCCACGTCCGCCACCAGCGTGTCCAGATCCAGGGTGTCGGCGCCCTGTTCGGTGTCCTCTAGCGGTCCGCTGCGGCCCGAACCGCGGCTGTCCAGATAGATCACGGGGCGGCCCGTCCAGCCCTCACCGAACAGTTCACGGAACGAGTAGCTGTTGTAGCCGGGACCGCCGTGCAGGTAGACCAGCGGGGCCTCGCCCGAGTCCAGCTCGCCGGCGACCTCGAAATACAGGTCCGCGCCGTTCAGGTGCTCAAAGTACGCGCCCTCGGCCAGATCGGTGTCGGCAGGGTCGGGTTGGTCATGGAAAAGCTCGTCGTGGTCGCCCGTCATCCCGGCATTCTAGGGACAACCCGGCGGGTCATTGGGAGTAGAACGCCGGTTGCTGCGGCGCTGTCCGCGCTTTTCCCGGCGCTGCGGACCTTTCGCCCACGCGCTACCCTGCCTGACATGACTTCCTCGGCACCCGGACCGGCGGCCCCCGGCGGCGTTCAGGGCATCGCCTTCACGCTCGACGGTGTGGACGAACTGGCCTTCACGCGCATTCTGAGCGACGTGACGCAGGATCCGGTGTTCGGAAAACCGCTGCAGATTCAGGCGCAGGAACCGCGTCCGGGACTCAGCGCCCGCCTGACCCTGGCCTTCTATCCGCAGCACCGCACGCAGGCGGTGGCGGCCATGCAGCGCCTCAAGACCCTGTTGCTGCGCCACGGAGTTCAGGTGGACTCGGTGAGCGTTCCCGGCGAAAATTGATGCGGCCTGTTAAGAAGCCATAAACCGCGCCTGTGCGCCGATCGCCGCTGCGCCCCCTACCATGTGCCAAAGCAGAGGAGATCTCTCACCCCGATGGTGCGGAAATCTTGGGGACGCAAGCCGAGCACAGACAAGCGAATTACGTCCTTCACACCGCAGACGTGCCGTCGGGGGAGGAGCTGAGAAGAGGGTGGCCATGGAGCAACGCATTCTATTGATCGAAGACAATCCGGACATCACCCGCGTCGTGGAATATGAGCTGGAGCAGGCAGGCTACCGGGTGCTCAGCGCCCCCGACGGTGTGACCGGCCTGACCAGCGCCCGCGAGAGCAATCCGGACCTGGTGATCCTCGACCTGGGCCTGCCCGATTTTGACGGGGCAGAGATCGCCCGCCGCCTGCGCAAGACGAGCAGTGTGCCGATCATCATCCTGACGGCCATGGACGCTGTGGACCGCAAGGTTAACCTCCTGGAAGCGGGTGCGGACGACTACATGACCAAGCCCTTTCACCCCGAGGAACTGGTGGCCCGCGTCAAGGTTCAACTGCGCCACCAGCAACACGGCGAGGTCATCACCATCGGGGCGCTGGAGATCCACCCTCAAAAACGGCTGTGTCATTACAACGGCCACGAGGTGCGGCTCTCGCCCAAGGAATTTGACCTGCTTACCTTCCTGGCGCGTCAGCCGGGGCGGGTGTACTCACGCCAGGAAATCGAGCGCGAGGTCTGGAACGGCGAACTGCCGAGCAACAGCAATGTGGTCGACGTCCACATGGCGAACATGCGCGCCAAGCTGCGCGACCTCGACGGCTACGGCATCATCCGCACCGTCCGCGGCATCGGGTACGCCCTGAAGACCGGCTGAGGTCTGTCCGGGACCGAGTGGAGGGGGAAGAGACCGCAGTCTCTTCCCCCTCCACTCGGTGTTCAGGTACTGCGTTAAAGCGGCGGCCGTGGGGGAATACCGGCCGCCGCAAGCCCATCACACAGGAGCTCTCCCTTCCCTCCCTGCCGGCGGGTAATGTCCCTTTCCGGGTGCTGCCCACCACCGGGCAACTGCGCCGCACGGCTTCCAGCGCGTGGGGGTTGATGCCGTAGTACGGGGCGATCCCCTTTACGCGGTCGTCGGTACACGCTAGCGCCCCCATCAAGCTGGTGCCCACGCAGAAACCGCTCCCAGCCGCTCCGGGTCACGCTGTCCAGCCCGCTCAGTCTCTCGGAAGCACGTCCCATGTCCACCCTGGTGTTCCGGCGGATTCGGGAAAATGCCGGACATCCTGCGCGTCATGCAGACCGTGCACCTTCGGTGGGTGAAGGGGTCCAGAGCCAGCGCCACATACCCGGTCCGGCGCATTTCCCGACCCCCCCGTTGGGCGGTACAGGTCACCCGTCGCTGTGCGGTCCTCAGCCCGAAATTCGGTGGTCTGGAGTGAAGACGAGATCGCTGGCCGCCGGGAGGAGAGGATCATCTTCCAACCTTTCCCCGGCACCCGTTGTCGTCGCTGGTCTGCACCTGAAGGTCTCATCAAATGTCCTTAAAGAAGGACTTTAGCCACAGAATTTTGCTCAGATGAGGAGGCTGGCTGGTCGCTTCAGCGTTCTTCATGAGCGGCAGACACAGGAGACCTCTTCTTGTGGCCCTACAGAGGTCGTTTTCTCCCGAAAGCATATGACCCGCCATGCTTTAGACACAGATTCATCGTGTAATTGGCCCTACATTCACTTCAGGAACATGAAGACTCTTTGAAAGGGTGGCGTTCAAATGTTTGCCGGCTGTCCGGTGGGTAGGGTGGACTCCTGCGATGCCCGGTTGGCCGTCCTTCGCTGAATGACAAGCACCACGAGAACGCAAAGGAATCAAGCCTTACATCAATGCCAACCGCGGAAATCCCATCGTGACTGGAGTGAACCATGAACAAGAATCCCAGAAACATGATTGGTGCCGCTGCACTGAGCGCCGTGCTGTCCATCGCCTCCCTCGCCGCTGCCCAGACCCAGCAGGCCGTGCTGTCGGGCACGACGAATGGCCTGAGCTGGACGCTGTACGGCCCCGGTGAGCTGAATGGCCTCAGCATGCAGTCCACCACCCTCAAGGTCGCGGCCCACCCGCAGGCCACGGTGACGGGTGCCAAGTACGACGGAAAGACCGCCATCCTGGCCTTCCGCGTGAATGCTCCGTTGCAGACGGTCTACTCGTACCACGACCAGCAACTACGCAACCAGGGGTTCCAGCGCACGGCGCAGTCCATGCAGGGCAACGCTGCGCAGGCCACGTATACCCGCAGCGGCTCGAGCGTGGTCGTCAACCTGACCCGTCAGAACGACAACACCTACCGCGCAACCTTCGACCTCAGCGGGGTCAAGGCCAACATGGCGAACAGCAGCAATGCGGTCACGGACACCACAGCAAACAAGGCAAACAACACGTCCAGCAACACGACGAACGCCAACGCCAACAACAACAATGCGGCCGGGACCACGCCGGTCCTGCCGGTGACCGTGGTGGGCGTGACCAAATTCACGCCGGAGCAGAACGCCAACGCAGGCCGCACCGCGCTGGCCAGTGCCAAGGACTTTGCCGGTGTCACTTACGTGCTGTACGGCCCCATCGAGCTGAACAACCTCACGAGCAATCCGGGCACGGTCAGCTTCTCGATCCCGCAGGGCTCCCTGCTGGCCGAGACGGACATCAACGTCGACGGCACCCTGATGGCCCGCATCGCGGGGTCGAACCTGAACCTGCAGCAGGTCATGGACTTCTATGACCGCCAGTTCAAGGCCCAGGGCTTCACGCTGGTAAACCCCACCGATACCGGGGCCGGGGGAGACTACGCGCTGACCTACATCTACGAGCGTGGTGTGGACAGCCGGGTGTCCTTCAGCGTGGAGAGGGAGTTCGACACCTACCGTCTGGTCTGGGACTTCCAGCGTTCCTGAGCCTGGAACGTACCAGAGCGGCACAACCAAGGGATGAAGTGAAGGAGGGGTGGCTCATGCAGGGGCTGCCCCCTTTCATGTGCCTCCGTTCCTGCGATCGCTGGGTGGGAACAGGCGGCTTGACCTGGTGAAGGGAAGGGGCGTGTGCGAAGGTGTGGCCCATGCCGTCCTCCGCGCCGTCCCGAGATCTGAGCCCTCCCAACACCACCCTGACGGCCGTTGCCGGCTTCCGGGTGGGCCACTGGACCGACCCGGTGGGCCAGACCGGCTGTACCGTCGTGCTGTGTCCGGATGAGGGTGCGGTGGCCTCGGCCTCGTTTCTGGGGCCCAGTCCGGCCACCCGCGAGGGCGTTCTGCTGTCTCCCGAGAAGAAGGTGGAGCGTGTCCACGCTGTGCTGCTGGCCGGTGGCAGCGCTTTTGGCCTGTCGGCGGCGACCGGTGTGGTGCGGGTACTGGAGGAAAGGGGGGTGGGCCACCCGACGCCCTGGGCCCGCGTGCCGCTGGTACCGGGCGCGGTGGTGTATGACCTAGGGGTGGGCGACCCTACTGCCCGGCCCGGCGAGCGGGAAGGCGAGGCCGCGGCGCGCTCGGCCTCGGACGCTCCCGTGCCCCGGGGCCGGGTAGGGGCGGGCACCGGGACCACGGCCGGCAAGTACCTGGGTGGGGTCGGCACGGTGCCCGGGGGACTGGGCAGCGTGATGCTGGAGCGTCACGGCGTACAGGTGGGGGCGCTGGCGGTGGTCAATCCCATCGGGGACGTGCTGGACGAACGTGGCGGCGTCCTCGCCGGGCCGGGCACGGGGCCGGGAGCGGTGTCGTTCACGCCCGGCGACGTGGAGAACACCACCCTGATCGCGGTGGTCACCGAGCACACCCTGACCAAGGCCGAGTGCCGCCGCCTGGCCGACGCCGCCCAGACCGCCCTGGGCCGGGTGATCCACCCCAGCCACACCGCCTGGGACGGCGACGCCGCCTTCATGCTCAGCGCCTGTACGCGCCCACCCGCTGATCCGTTGCTGTTGGGTGCGCTGGTGCAGGAAGCGGTCTGCGCAGCGGTTCGGGACGCGGTGCGGCAGGCGAACGCTCTGGATGTGTAAGATACTCAGGTGAGTACACTTGACCATGTGGGGAGGTTGCGACGGGTCATCGGCACGCGGCCCGTCAATCTCGTGGGTGCGGCGGGCATCGTCACCAATGGGCGCGGCGAAATGCTGTTGCTGCGGCGTGTGGGGGCCAGCACCTCGGGGCTGATCACGGGCCTCAGCGAGCTGGGGGAGGCGCTGGAGGACACCCTCAGGCGTGAGGCCCTGGAGGAGGCCGGGCTGAGGGTCGGCGCGGTGGAGCTGCTGGAACTGCTCAGCCCCACCGAACTCGCTCAGGTGGCGAACGGCGATGGGTTCTACAGCGACACGGCCCTCTTCCGCGTGACCGAATGGAGTGGGACGCCCGTACCGGACGGCGTGGAAATCGCGGAGGCCCGCTTTTTTTCTACCCACGATCTGCCGCCTCTGACCCGGTTGGGCCGCAAGGCCCAGGAGGGGCGGACGTGAATTATGTCCGTGATCTGCGCGCCATGATCGGTCATGCGCCCGTCAACTGGGTGGGGGTGTGTGCGCTGGTGCTGAATGCCAGACACGAGGTTCTGCTGCAACGTCGAACCGATACCGGGGGGTGGGGAACCCTGGGCGGCGTGGCGGAGCTGGGCGAGGCGTTGGAAGAAACGCTCAGGCGCGAACTGCTGGAGGAGGCGGGCCTCACGCCCATCACCCCTGAGTTTCTGACAGTCATCAGCGGGCCGCAGACCTATCAGAAGCTGCCTAACGGCGATGAGTTCTATCAGGTGGTGGCCGTCTATCTGGTGCGGCAGTGGACCGGCACCCCGACTCCCGACGGCGAGGAGGGCACGGAGTTGCGCTTCTTTGGCCTGGAGGAGTTGCCCGTCTCCCTCGGCCCGGTGGATGGGCAGGCGTTGGCGGGGCTGGGTCGTCTGCAGACAAGCTGGGCAGAGGCGGCTCCAGTCCTGAGCCGGTATTGACTCCGACTTGACCTTGTGCCCACCGGGCCAGTCGTGCCCCCACCTTCGCCGCACCCTGGGCCATGCTTGCCCTTCATCCCCCGATGTTCGTGCGGATCGTGGAACTGGGTGGACCGCGCGGCTCCGGTGCCTCTGCCACTGCAAAGTGGGTTCTCTGAGAACGGGGCCTACCGCGTGATGAGCGTCCACAATCCCTCGGAGTCCTCGGACGCGTACTTCATCCTGCCCAATGACCGCGACGAGCTGTGGTTCGTCTGTCAGCGGCGTCTGCACTTTGTGGAGCTGCACGACACCTCGGGGCACCACCTGGAGTGGCCGGCCCCCAGGTCGGTTCCGCTTCCCCCTTGCTGACCAGTCCAGTGGGGGAGGCGGATCTGCTCGCGAGCGCCTCGGACTGAGCAGGCTCAGGCGTGCCGGGTCAGGGCTTCCGGGTGCCGGGTCACGGTCAGCCGCGCCCCCACCAGCCGGAAACCGGCCCGCTCCACATTGCGTTCACTGCCACTGCCGGGCGTGACGAACACGCTGGCCAAGTCCGCTCCGGCCTGCGCCGCCACGTGCAGCCGGTGGGCCAGCAGCGCCGTCTGCACCCCCCGCCTGCGGAACGGGGGCAGGGTGGCGGTGCCATGAAAGGCGGCCACCCCCTCGCCCATGCTCATCGCGGCCACGGCGGCGGGTTCACCGTCCAGCCACGCCATGAACCGCCGGGTTCCCGGCGCGCGGGCCACGGCGTCCATGATCGCCTCGGTTCCGGGCCCAAACCCCCGTGCGGCCACGGCCGCCCAGCCGGCAGGTTCCTCCTCCCGGAGGTCGCCGGGCGGCGCGGCAGGCCGCCGTTTCAGATCATGCACGTAGACATGCAATACGTAGTCCAGCGCGTAGCCGCGTTCGCTCAGGACGGTCCACCCCTGGGGCATGAAGGCCGAGAGCAGATGGACGGTCTGCGGCTGGCTGTGATGGGCACAGAACACCCCGAAGGCTTCCAGTTCCTGCGCTGTGGGCGGGCGGGTCCCGTCGTGCCAGGCCGCGTTGATGGGCAGCTCCGGCCCCGCGTGGACCGCGATCAGGGGACCAAAGTGCGCCGTCTCGCCTGTACGGCCATAGCGGGCGTGGGCGGCCGCCTCCGCGCGGGCCAGCCGTCCCAGCAACTCTGTGTTCACGCCGTTACCCTAGCGTCCCGCACATGTCCCTGCCCTGGCCCGCTAGCCTGTGCAGCATGACCGATGCTCCCGCCTCCTCTTCCCGCGCCTTCGTCTCCCTGATCGGGGCCGGGCCGGGCGATCCTGGCCTGCTTACCCTGCACGGCCAGCGCGCGCTGCAACAGGCCGACGTGGTGCTGTTCGATTACCTCGCCAATCCCGAACTGTTGCGTCACTGCCCCGAGGCCCGGACCATCTACGTGGGCAAGAAGGGCTTTTCCGAGTACATCACCCAGGAGCAGATCAATGCGCTGATCGTGACCACCGCGCAGGAGGGGGGCGGTCAGCGGGTGGCCCGCCTGAAGGGCGGCGACGTGTTCGTGTTCGGACGCGGCGGCGAGGAGGCCGAGGCGTGCGTGGCGGCGGGCATTCCTTTTGAGGTCGTGCCGGGCGTCACAAGTGCCATCGCCGCGCCCGCCTACGCCGGGATTCCGGTGACGCACCGCGACGTGGCCCGTTCCTTCGCGGTGCTCACCGGCAACACGCGCGAGGGCGGCGCCCACTACGAACGCCTCTCGGGCGTGGACACCTTGCTGCTCCTGATGGGCGTGCGCAACCTCGACCAGATCGCGGGCGATCTGATCGCCGCCGGACGTGACCCACAGACCCCCGCCGCCACCGTGCAGTGGGGCAGCACCCATCAGCAGCGCGTGGCGACCGGCACCCTGGCCACCATCGCGGAGGTGGTGAAGGAGGCGGGCCTGGAAGCCCCCGCCGTCACCGTGGTGGGCGAGGTGGTGCGCCTGCGCGAGAAGCTGCGCTGGTTCGACAACGCCCCGGCCTTCGGCGGTCCGCTGAGCGGTAAGACCGTGGCCGTGACCCGCACTCGGGACGGAGCGAGCGCCCTGGGAGACGTATTGCGCGCGCGCGGCGCAGATGTGCTGGAGGTGCCGCTGATCCGCTTTGAACCGGCGGCGGACGGAGGGGCCGCCGCCCTGTCTGCCCTGCGTGACTTGGAAGGCTGGTTGCTGCTCACAAGCAATCAGGCGGTGACGGCGCTGTTCTCGCTGCTCGACGGAGCCGGGCTGGATGCCCGCGCCCTGGCCCGCGTGAAGGTGGCGGCTGTGGGCCCCAGCACCGCCCGCAGCCTGCAGGAGCGTGGCGTGCGCGCCGACTTCGTGCCGTCCACACCCGGCGCGCGCCATCTGGGCGCAGAGCTGCCGGTGCGGGAGGAAGAGGCCGCCCTGCACCTGACCTCGCAGCTGGCCGAGGATGACCTGCAAAGGGCGCTGGAGGCGCGGGGCCTGGGCTACCGCCGGGCCGAACTGTACCGCACCGAGGCGGCCCGGCCCGACCTCAATGCCCTGGAACGGCTGAAGAACGCGGCCGTCATCACCCTGGCCTCGGGCAGCGCGGCCCGCCACCTCGCGGCGCTGGCCTCGGCGGACTTTGACCCGCTGTCTTTGCCCGCCGCCGCGATGGGGCCGCAAACGGCCGACGCGGCGCGCGAGGCTGGCTTTACCCGGGTGACGGTGGCCGGGACTGCCAGCCTGGACGCCCTGGCGGACGCCGCAGAGGTGGCGGCGGGTCAGTCTTCCCGCCAGTAGACCCCGCCCACCAGCAAAAAAGCAGCCCCCGCCAGATCTTCGGCGGGGGCTGCTCAGTGAAAGGTGGGTTAGTTGGTGTAGGTCACGTTCTCGTTGACCACACCGGGGCGGGTGTCATCGTAGCTGCGGTTGCCGGTGACGGAATCGCTGCTCGTGTTGTTCTCGCCGTACTTCTCCAGCGTGCGGTCGTCGGCGACCTGCATCTCGCGCACGGTCAGCAGGCCGGTGCCGGCGGGAATCAGCTTGCCCAGGATGACGTTTTCCTTCAGGCCGATCAGGTCGTCGACCTGACCCTTCATGGAGGCTTCGGTCAGCACGTGGGTGGTGTGCTGGAAGGAGGCGGCCGACAGCCAGCTCTTGGTGGTCAGGCTGCTCTTGGTAATGCCGAGCAGCACCGGCTTCCAGCTCGACGGGGTCTGACCGTCTTCCAGGGCGTCGTTGGCCGCGTCCACTTCCCAGCGCTCGACGGTCTGGCCCTCGAGCAGGTCGGTGCTGCCGCCGTCCACGATCTCCACGTAGCGCAGCATCTGGCGAATGATCACCTCGATGTGCTTGTCGTGGACCTTCACGCCCTGGCTGCGGTACACACGCTGCACTTCGTCCACCAGATACTTCTGGGCGGACTCGTTGTCCTTGTGCTCCAGCAGGTCGTGCGGGTTGACTGCTCCGCGCGTGAGCTGCTGGCCGGCCTCCACGTGCGAGCCGTCCTTGATGTCGGGCAGCAGGCGCGTGGCGCGGGTGACCTTGTGCAGCTTGCCGCTGAACTGCGCGTCGTCGGCTTCCACCTTGATCAGGAAGCGTTCCTCTTCCTCGGTGATGTGCAGGGTGCCGGTGGTGTCGGCGATCAGCGCAGGCACCTTGGGCTTACGGGCCTCGAACAGCTCGATCACGCGGGGCAGACCCATGGTGATGTCGCCGCTGCCGGCCACACCGCCGGTGTGGAAGGTCCGCATGGTGAGCTGCGTGCCGGGCTCGCCGATGCTTTCTGCGGCCACGACGCCCACCGCTTCGCCCATGCTGACCGGCTTGGCCTGCGACAGGTCGTAGCCGTAGCACTTCTGGCACACACCGCTCTTGACGCGGCAGTTCAGCGGGGTGCGCACGAAGATCTCCCCGATGGCCTTGGCGTCGCGGGTGATGGCCTTGACGTCTTCCAGGGACAGCATCTCGCCTTCCTGAATGACGCGGCCGTCGCTGAGTTCCACATCGCTGGTCAGCGTGCGGCCATAGATGCTCGTCTCGATCTCGCTGGCCTTGCGCGCGCGCCATTCGCCGCTGCGCTCATCCACTGCGCCCAGCATCATGGTGGTGTAGTCGGTGCTGCCACAGTCCACGTCGCGGACAACAACCTCGTGGGCCACGTCCACGAGCTTACGGGTCAGGTAGCCCGAGTCGGCGGTACGCAGCGCCGTGTCGGCCCCACCCTTACGCGCGCCGTGCGTGCTGATAAAGTACTCCAGCACGGTCAGACCCTCGCGGAAGGAAGCGCGGATCGGCACCTCGATGGTGCTGCCGTCGGGGCGGGCCATCAGGCCGCGCATCCCGGCGAGCTGCGTGATCTGCTGGGCGTTACCACGCGCGCCGGACTGGCTCATGATCCACAGCGGGTTGAACGGGTAGTTCTGGCTGAAATTGTCGAACATGGCGTTCTTGATTTCATCCTTGGTCTCGTTCCACAGCTGCACGACCTGCTTGTAGCGCTCTTCGTCGGTCATGAAGCCGAACTCGTAGTTCTGCTCGATCTCGGCGACCTGCTCGTCGGCGCGCGCCAGGATGTCGCCCTTGCTGGGCGGAATCACGATGTCGTCGATGCCGATGGTGATGCCCGAGGAGGTCGAGAGCTTGAAGCCGCTGTCCTTCAGGGCGTCCAGCAGACCGGCGGTGGCCTCGATGCCGAGGTGCTTGAAGCAGGCCATCACCATGTCTTTCAGGTGGTCCTTCTCGTAGGCGGTGTCCAGGTTGACCAGGGTGTCCACCAGGTTCGCCTGGGTGCCCAGGGCTTCCTGAACCAGACGGCGGAACATCACGCGGCCCGCGCTGGTCTCGTAGGTCACGCCGTTCAGGCGGATGCGCACGTGGTCCTGATAGTCGATCTCGCTGCGCTCGACGGCCATGATCGCCTCGTCGGGGCTGGAGAAGACGTACTTCAGGCGGCCGGGGCTGGTCTCGACCCCGCGCACGGTGATGGGGCTGTTGAGGCTGACCTTCTTGTCGGCCAGGGCCTTCAGGGCCGCCCGCTCGTCGGGGAACTCGGTCCCGGCGCCCAGGTTGTCATGCCTGAGCTGGGTCAGCGTGAAGATCCCCAGGATGATGTCGCGGCTGGGCTTGACGTTCGGCTCGCCGTTGGCGGGCGAGAGCAGGTTGTGCGAGGCGAGCATCTGGATGCGTGCCTCAGCCTGCGCCTGCGCGCTCAGGGGGACGTGAATCGCCATCTGGTCGCCGTCGAAGTCGGCGTTGAAGGCTTCACAGACCAGCGGGTGCAGCTGGATGGACTGACCTTCCACAAGCACCGGCTCGAAGGCCTGGATGCCCAGTCGGTGCAGGGTGGGCGCGCGGTTGAGCAGCACGACCTTGTCCTCGATGACCTCTTCCAGGGCGTCCCACACGCTGTCGCGGGTGTCGCGGTAGCGCTCGAGCATCTTGCGGGCCTGCTTGATGTTCGTGACCTCGCCCTTTTCCTCGAGCACCTTGAACAGGAAGGGCTTGAACAGTTCCAGGGCCATGCGCTTGGGCACACCGCACTGGTGCAGCTTGAGCTGCGGGCCGACCACGATGACCGAGCGCCCGGAGTAGTCCACGCGCTTGCCCAGCAGGTTCTGGCGGAAGCGGCCCTGCTTGCCGCCGAGCAGGTCGGTCAGGCTGCGCAGGCTGCGGTCGCTGCCGGGGTTGGTCACGGGGCTGCCGCGCCGACCGTTGTCGATCAGGGCGTCCACGGCTTCCTGCAACATGCGCTTCTCGTTGCGGATGATCATGTCGGGCGCACCCTGACCGATCAGCTTCTTGAGGCGGTTGTTGCGGTTGATCAGGCGGCGGTACAGGTCGTTGAGGTCCGAGGTCGCGAAGCGTCCGCCGTCCACCTGCACCATCGGACGCAGGTCCGGCGGCATCACGGGCACGGTGTTCAGGATCATCCACGACGGGTGGTTGCCGCTGCGTTTGAAGCTGCGGGTGACTTCCAGGCGCTTGCGCGACTTGGCACGCTTGTGGCGCGAGGAGTCCTTCATGGCCTCGTTCAGCTCGGCTTCCAGCACGTCCAGATCCAGGTCGTCCAGAAGTTCCTTGACGGCCTCGGCGCCCATCTTGGCCTCGAAGTCGTAGGACTCGATGACGCGCACCTGCTTGCGCACCAGATCAATCTCGATGCGGCCCGAGATCTCGCTGCGCAGGTTGCCGCTGTCGGCCAGCTCATCGCCAGGCTCCACGCGGTCCCCGATCACGACCAGCGGCTCGTCCTCGTAGGGGTAGACCTTGGCCTTGGAGACGATGATGCTCGCGGGCGCGTGCAGCGTGATGGTGCCGTTCGCCTCCGCGGTGATTTCCTCGGCGGTGTCGATGGCCCCGACGACCTTCTGGCCGGCCTCGACCTCGCTGCCGTCCCCGACCAGCACGTGCATGGTGGGGTTGATGGGGTACTCGGCGCGGCGGGTCCAGTGCGCGGTGACGGTGGGGTCACCCTTCTTGGGCAGCTTAACGGCGCTCAGGCGGCTGTCGCGGCTCACGCGCAGGCGCTTGCCCGCAGCGGCCTCGGCCAGCACGGCCCCGGCCTCGATGATCTCGCCGTGCGCGACCTGCACGTCCATGCCGTGCGGCACGTACACGCGGGCCAGCACCTCGCCCAGCGGAGCGGCGGCTTCGGCATCCTCGTCCTCGTTCTCGGTGGCGTCCACGCTCTCGCGGATCATCACCATCACGGAGTCCTCGCCCATGTCGTGCAGGAAGGCGGTGCCGCCCACCGGAGCGGTGATGCTCACGGCGCTTTCCAGCTCGGCCAGGATTTCTCCGGCGCGGAAGGTTTCCTGATCCACCAGCACGTCGGCGGGCAGGGGCAGGGTGGCCTCGACTTCCTCACGGTAGGCGATCTCGGCGCGGCGCGGAAAGCGGAACTGCGCGAGGCCGTCCATCTTGGCAACCACGTTGCCGCCCAGCGTCTGGCCGCGCGTCACGTACTCGCCGTCCCGGACCACGGCTTCCTGGCCGCCGGGGATGGTGTAGGTTTCCTGCCGGCCGAAGCGCAGCTCACGGTACTCGTCGTCGCTCAGGAGTTCGCCGCGCTTGAGGGGACGGCCATCCTTCTGGGCGTTGCGCGGATCGGTGACCAGGAAGGAGCTGAAGTACAGCACCTTTTCCAGCTGCCCGGCGCTCAGGTCCAGCAGCGTGCCGATCTTGCTCGGGCTGTCCTTGACGTACCAGATGTGGGCGGCGGGCGTCGCGAGATCGATGTGGCCCATGCGGTAGCGGCGCACCTTGCTGCTCGTGACTTCCACACCGCAGCGCTCGCAGACCTTGCCCTCGTAACGCTGGCGCTTGTACTTGCCGCACGCGCACTCGTAGTCCTTCTGTGGCCCGAAGATACGCTCGTCGAACAGGCCCTCGCGCTCGGGCTTGAGGGTGCGGTAGTTGATGGTCTCGGGCTTTTCAACCTCGCCAAAGCTCCACTCGCGGACTTTTTCCGGGCTGGCGATGGCGATACGAACTTTGCTGAAATCTTTCACGGCTTCTCCTAGGAGAGAGGCTTAGGGGGGTGGAGCGTGGCCAGGGTGAAGCGGGGTCGAGGGCCGGGACGGGAGGCGCAGGCGCCTGGCCCCCGTCCCGGGGCACTCAGCGTTTGGGCATCATGCCTTCGAAGATGTCCACCGGGCGGTCCCCGGCGTCGAGCACCTCGACGTTCAGGCCCAGCGAGTGCAGCTCCTTGACGAGCACCTTGAACGACTCGGGAATGGTGCTGCCCGAGACTTCCTCGCCCTTGACGATGCTCTGGTAGGCCGCGTCGCGTCCGTCAATGTCGTCGGACTTGATGGTCAGCATTTCCTGCAGGGTATGTGCCGCGCCGTAGGCCTCGAGCGCCCACACTTCCATCTCGCCGAAGCGCTGGCCGCCGAACTGCGCCTTGCCCCCCAGCGGCTGCTGGGTGATCAGGCTGTAGGGGCCGGTGGAGCGGGCGTGCAGCTTGTCTTCCACCATGTGGTAGAGCTTCATGACGTACATGGTGCCGACCACGACCGGGCCGCTGATGGGCTCGCCGCTGCGTCCGTCGAACAGGATGCTCTTGCCGGTGCGGGCCAGCTGCATCTGCGCGGCCTCATAGTCGTCGCCCGGCTGGTTGATCACGCCCAGCTTGCCGGCGCGGTCCAGCACTTCCTGCTCGCGCTTGTCGAGCTCGAAGCCGTCGTCCTTGCGGGCCTGCAGCCGCTCGGCAGCCGCCACCTCCAGCATCTCCTTGATGGCCGCCTCGGTCACCGAGTCGAACACCGGAGTCTCGAACTTCTGACCGGTCAGGCGGGCCACTTCACCCAGGTGGGTCTCGAGAATCTGACCCAGGTTCATGCGCGAGGGCACGCCCAGCGGGTTGAACACCAGATCGACGGGGGTGCCGTCTTCCAGGTAGGGCATGTCCTCGGGAGCCATGATCTTGGAGACCACGCCCTTGTTTCCGTGGCGGTTGGCCACCTTGTCGCCCACCTGCAGCTGACGCTTCTGGGCCACGTACACGCGCACCATCTCGCGCACGCCGGGCTTGAGGTCCACGCCCTCGTCGCCGCGGCGGAAGCGCACGGTCTTCACCACGATGCCGCCCTGACCGGACTGCACGCGCAGCGAGGTATCCTTCACTTCACGGGCCTTCTCACCGAAGATCGAGCGCAGCAGCCGCTCTTCGGGGGTGGGTTCGGACTCACCCTTGAAGGAGGTCTTGCCCACGAGGATGTCGCCGGGCTTGACTTCCGCGCCGACGCGCACGATGCCGTCCTCGTCGAGGTCGCGCAGCGCGGCTTCACTCAGGCCCGGAATGTCGCGGGTGATCTTTTCCGGCCCCAGCTTGGTGTCGCGCGCCTCGATCTCGTCTTTCTCGATGTGGACCGAGGTGTAGAAGTCCTTGCGAACCAGACCTTCGCTGATGCAGATCGCGTCTTCGAAGTTGAAGCCGTCGAAGGGCATGATGGCGATGGTGATGTTCTGGCCCAGCGCGAGGCGGCCCAGGTCGCTGGCGGGACCGTCGGCGATGACCTGGCCGGCCTTGACCTCGTCTCCCACGTTCACGATGGGGTGCTGGTCGAGGTTGGTGCCCTGGTTGGAGCGGGTGAAGCGCACGAGTTCAAAGGTGCGGACGTTGCCCGTGACCATGCCGGCGGCGGCGGAGTCCTCTGCCAGGGTGATCTGGATGGCGCGGGCGTCCACGTAGGTCACGCGGCCGGTCACGTCGCTCACGACCGAGGTGCCCGAGTCGGTCACCACGCGGCGCTCGACCCCGGTGCCCACGGCGGGGGAGTCGGCGCGCACGAGCGGCACGGCCTGCGACTGCATGTTCGATCCCATGAGCGCGCGGTTGGCGTCGTCGTGTTCCAGGAAGGGAATCAGCGAGGTGTTGATCGAGACGATCTGCTTGGGCGAGACGTCCATGTAGTCGACTTCTTCGGGGGTGTACCACAGCGGGTCACCCTTGCGGCGGGCCAGCACGCGCTCGTCGGCAAAGGTGTTGTCGGCGTTCAGCGGGCTGTTCGCCTGCGCGACGGTGTACCGGTCCTCGATGTCGGCCGTCATGTACTCGACCGTCTCGCTGACCGTGCCGTCCTTGACGCGGCGGTACGGCGCCTCGATGAAGCCCAGCGGGTTCACCTTGGCGTACGAAGCCAGCGAGGAGATCAGACCGATGTTCGCACCTTCGGGCGTTTCGATCGGGCAGATGCGTCCGTAGTGCGTGCGGTGCACGTCGCGCACGTCGAAGCCGGCGCGCTCGCGGGTCAGGCCGCCCGGCCCCAGCGCGGAGATGCGGCGCTTGTGGCGCAGGTCCGACAGCGGGTTGGTCTGGTCCTTGAACTGCGAGAGCTGCGAGCGCCCGAAGAACTCGCGCATGGCCGCCACGATGGGGCGGTTGTTGACCAGCTTGGTGGGGGTCGCGGCGTCGGGGTTGCCCAGCAGCATGCGCTCGCGCACGCCACGCGCCATGCGGCCCATGCCCACGCGCAGCTGGTCGGCGAGCAGTTCGCCCACGGTCCGCACGCGGCGGTTGCCCAGGTGGTCGATGTCGTCCTCGCCCACCGGCACGTCGTGCATCTTGCCGTCGGGGCCCATCATGGACACGGTGTCGTGGCCGTGGTGCAGCGCCATCAGGTAGCGGATGGTGTCCACCAGACCGGCGTCGCTGAACTTGCCGTCGGTGAAGGTCAGCAGGGTGTGCTCGCTGCGGTCCAGGCCCAGCTTGCGGTTCATCTTGAAGCGGCCCGGTTCACCCAGGTCGTAGCGGCGGGGATCGGCGAGCAGGCCGTACAGGTACTGGGTGGCCTTGTCGCGCTTGGGCGGATCGCCGGGGCGCAGCACCGTGAACAGGCGCAGCAGCGCTTCGTCCGCGCCCATGCCCGCGCTCTTGTCCTCGGGCAGCTCGGTGTTCGGGTCAAATTCCGTGAACAGCGTCTTGAGGCTCGCGTCGTCGTAGCCCAGCACCCGCAGCAGCATCGCCACCGGGAACTTGCGCTTGTTCACCTTCATTTCCAGAATGCCGCCCGCGAACTCCAGCTCGATCCAGGGCCCGCGCTTGGGCATCGGAATGATCGCGCCGGTGTACATCTTCTTGATGCCCTTGTAGCTGGACGTGAAGTACACGCCGGGGCTGCGGTGGATCTGCGAGATCACGACGCGGTCGGCGCCGTTGATCACGAACGAGCCGTCCTCGGTCATCAGCGGCAGGTCGCCCAGGAACACCTGATCTTCCTTGATCAGACCGCTGTCCTTGTGGATCAGCTGCAGCTTGGCGTACATCGGGGCCTGGTAGGTCAGGTCCTTCTCGCGGCACTCCTCGGGGGTGTACGGCGCGTCGCCCAGGCGGTATTCCAGGTAGTCGAGAACCAGACCGGTCGAGCGGCCCTTCTCGGTCTCGTCGATGGGGAAGACTTCCTTGAAAGCACTCTGCAGGCCCACGTTCTCGCGCTTGTCGGGAGCGCGGTCCGCCTGCAAGAAGGCGCGGAAGGAGTTGACCTGGATCTCGGTCAGGTTGGGAAGCGGAATCACTTCGCTGATTTCACCGAAGCGTTCGATGCGGGGTTCTTTACTGGACAAGCTCATGCACACCTCGAGGACACCCTGCGTCGTGGTTGCGGCCTTTCGGGGGTATCAAAAGGCGCAATTGGGACCCGCAAACCGCCCGGCTTGCGTCCCTGTCGTTGAAACTTAGTTGTGAGAACCGGAGAATACCGCTGAGTAGATCAAGAGGCTCCTGCCTGACCCATCCTGGTCGGCCACAGGAAAGTATATTTGGTGGCAGTGCAAAATGTCAATAGGGACCGAGGACCATCAGAAACTCGGGTTAGGGATGGCCGTGGTGGGGGCCGTCCGTGGCCTGCGCTGCCGTCTGCAGGTGGGTTCAGGTAAGCAGATCCAGCGTTTTGTAGACGTTCTGGGGGTGGCCCACTCGGGAGCCTGGACTGCGCCCACATCCCAGCTCGGTCATGGCCGGCCACTGTGCCAGATTTTCTATTCCCTCGGCGGCCACGCTGAGGTTCAGGGCCCGTGCCGCCGCGCTCAGGGCCAGACACCCTGGCGAGATCAGGGGACAGAAGGCGAGGTACAGCGCGTCCGCCACCGAAGGCGTCTTCACGGCCCCCATGCCCGACTCCAGCACATCAAAGCAGGTGTCGGCCACGGCGTACGTAGGTGCCCACCGCCAGAGCGATCCAGCGCCACGCCATATTATTGCCCCCGCCACGCCGGGCGGCCAGGACGCAGATGAGGGTGGCCGCGTACATCATGCCCAGAGAGAAGACCTGCCCCGACCGGCACCGAAACACGCAGCCTCAGCCGTATCCACTCCAGATGGGGCAGCGGAGGATGCCCGTCATGACGTTCCTTTGCGCTTTTCATGCTCCATCAAGGGACGAGAAGGCTGGCGCGGGAAAGGGGTCGGCAGCGTACCCGTCTCAGGGTGTGCAGCACGTCACTTTCTTATAAGGCGCGGCCCCCGGCACGGTGGGTTGAGGGTCTGCAGGGTCAGAGAGGGTGCCTGCGCCCTGAGCTCGGCAGGGCCGCCCTTTATCATGAGGGGAATGGACTTCCTTCAACCCTACCTGCCCCTGATCTTCAACGTCCTGCGCGTGCTGGCAGTGGTGGGCCTGGTGCATGCCATCGCCACCCGGCAGCCGGTGTTCTGGATGTTTCTGCTGGGGTTTGGGGCGCTGCTGGGCAGCATCTTCGGCCTGCTGGGCTCGCTGGCCTACACCTTCATGGTGCTGATTCCCAGTCTGCGCGGCAGCACCCGGGTGGCCGGGCGGGCGGTGGCCCGTGGCGTGGAGGCCTTCAAGCCCCTGGATGTCCGCATCCGGGAGGTCGGCGAGCGCCTGTCCGAGAGCGACACCCTGCAAAACCGCGCCGATCTGGCCGCACTGCTCGCCCGTGCCGGACGGCGCGACGAGGCACAGGCGACCCTCGATCCTTTGCTGGGGGGCATCTATGCCGACGACCCGGTGGTGCTGCTCACCAGCGCCGAACTGGATCTGGCGCGCGGCAATCCGGCGGAGGCCGAGGCCCGGCTGAACGCGGTGGACCTCAAGACCAGCGCCGCCACCCGCACCCGCGCCCTGACGCTGCTTGCCCAGGCGCAGGCCATGCAGAACAAACCACAGGCCGATGCCACCTACCGGGACGCCATGACGGCGGCCACCACCGAGGAACCCCGTGCCCGTTACGCGGCTTACCTGATCGCGCAGGGCCGTCAGGCCGAGGCCCGGCAACTGCTCGAGCAGATGGAAAAGACCGAGCGCCGGGCCACAGGACTGTACCGCCGTCAGGAGCGCGAGTGGTTCGAGATGGCGGCGGGGTTGCGGCGGGAAGTGAAGTAAGGACGGTCCTTCTGCCCGTGACGCTGGCTGCGTCCCATGAACGCCAGGGCCTTTCCCGCTGATTTTCGGTGACCGGACCGAGCGGCGGGTGAACTTCGGTCCGCGCGGCCCGCTCGAGAAGGCGCACAAAGCCAGCCCTGAGGGTGACCGTCGGCAGCCCGCACCTGTACGCGGGCAACGGCGCCGCCCTTGAAGCCCAGCTGAACTGGTCCGAAGACATTCGCCCCACGTGCTGTATGTGGCGGCTCCGGCGTTCATGGCGCGGGTGTAGGGGTGGCCCGCTGTTGACTGTGGGGAGCCCGGCAGGGTGCCATCCAGTGACCGTCACGGGCAGGACCATCAACAAAAACCCCCCGGCCACAAGGGCCAGGGGGCTGCACACCCGGTTGGGGGACTTACTTGAGTTCGACCTTGGCGCCGGCGGCTTCCAGCTGGGCCTTCATCTTCTCGGCCTCGTCCTTGCTGATGCCTTCCTTCAGGGCGCCGCCCTTCTCGGACAGGTCCTTGGCTTCCTTCAGACCCAGGCCGGTGATGGCGCGGATTTCCTTAATGACGTTGATCTTGCTCGCGCCGGCGTCCACCAGCACCACGTCAAATTCGGTCTTCTCTTCGGCGGCGGCAGCGGGGCCAGCGGCGGGGCCGGCGGCGACCGCAGCAGTGACGCCCCACTGCTCTTTCAGACCGTCGATCAGGTCCGCGAGTTCCATGATGGTGAGAGTTCCGAGTTGGTCGATCAGAGCCTGTTTGTCGTATGCCATGTTGGTGTTCCTCCAGAGGTGGATTGGTAAAGCGGTTGAGGGAAAATGCTGAGGGGTGAAGGGGGAGAGGGCTTAAGCGCCCTGACCCTGCTCTTCGAGTTTGGCCTGGTAGGCTTCGAGGACGCCCACGAAGTTGCTGAGGTGGGCGCTGAGAACGCCGACCAGTTCGGCTTGCAGGTTCTGCTTGCTGCCCAGGCTGGCCAGACGCTGGACGACTTTCACGTCGACCTTGTTGCCTTCCAGGAAGCCGCCCTTGACGTTCGGGATGCCCCGGTCGTTGCCCTTGGCCGCGTCGGCCAGGGCCTTGGCGACTCCGGCAGGATCGGTCTGGGCCAGCACGATGGCGCTGGGGCCTTTCAGGGTGTCGCTGAAGTCGCGTCCACCCTCTTGCAGGGCCAGGTGAATCAGGGTGTTCTTGGCAACGATCAGCTGCCCGCCCTTTTCACGGATGTCTTGGCGCAGTTTGCTCAGCTGTCCGGCGTTCAGGCCTTGATAGTCGACGACGTAAAACGTCTCGATATCGGTCAGGCTCTGCTTCAGGGCGCTGAGGGTCTGCTGGTTCTTGGGGTTCGCCACGCAGTAAACCTCCTCGTGGTTGAACAAGTCCAGGTGCAGTTTCGCAGCCATACAGCTCGGCGGTGCTTGCAGCCTGGCAACTCGGCGGGTTGTTTAAACCGGGCAAGGGTCCCCGCTGTCATGGATGCCTGGAGAGAAAGCGGATTGGAAAGGGTGCGAAGATGCACCGGGGTGCCAGAAATGGGGTGGGGAGAAGGTCTGAACCTCTCCCCGGGTGGGGCTCAGGACTGGGCGCTGGCGCTCAGGGTCAGGGGAATGCTCGGCCCCATGGTGGTGGTCAGGAAGGCGGTGCGCAGGAACACGCCCTTGGCGCTGCCGGGCTTGGCTCCTTCCAGCGCCGAGACCAGCGCGGCGTAGTTGGCGCTCAGGTTGGCCGGGTCAAAGCTGGCCTTACCGATGGGCGCGTGGACCACGCCGGTCTTGTCGTTGCGGAACTCGATGCGGCCCGCCTTGAGGCTCGACACCATGCCGGTCACGTCGGGACCAACGGTGCCGCTCTTGGGGTTGGGCAGCAGGCCGCGCGGCCCGAGCAGACGGGCGAGCTTCTGGCCCACCGACGCCATCATGTCAGGAGTTGCCACCACGGCGTCAAAGTCCATGAAGCCGCCGGCAATGCGCTCGATCAGCTCGTCGCCGCCGGCGATGTCCGCGCCCGCCGCTTCGGCCGCCGCGATGTTGTCACCCTTGGTGATCACGGCCACGCGAACGGTCCGGCCCGTGCCGTGCGGCAGCGAGACCGTGCCGCGCACGTTCTGGTCGCTCTTGCGGGGGTCAATGCCCAGACGGAAGTGGATCTCCACCGTTTCGTCGAACTTGGCGGTGGCGATTTCCTTGACCAGTGCGGCGGCTTCGTCGATGGTGTACTGCTTCTCGCGGTCCACCTTGCTTTCCAGCGCGCGGTAACGTTTGCCGTGTTTAGGCATTGGGGCCTCCCTCGATGGTCACGCCCATGCTGCGGGCGGTGCCGGCCACAGTATTGGCGGCGGCCTCGATGCTGCCTGCGTTCAGGTCGGGCATCTTGGTCTTGGCGATTTCCAGCACCTGATCCCAGTTCAGCTTGCCGACCTTGGCCTTGTTGGGCGTGGGGCTGCCCTTGCTCAGGCCGGCGGCCTTACGGATCAGGTAGCTCATCGGGGGGGTCTTGGTGATGAAGGTGAAGCTGCGGTCCGCGAAGATGGTGATCTCCACGGGAATGATGGCGTCACCCTTGTCGGCGGTCAGGGCGTTGAACGCCTTGGTGAACTCCATGATGTTCGCGCCGTACTGACCCAGCGCGGGACCCACGGGGGGGGCCGGAGTGGCCTTGCCCGCCGGGAGTTGCAGCTTCACGATGCCTGTTACCTTCTTCATTTTGTGTCCTCCTTAGCTCCCCCGTCCTGTCCTGACCCGGCGTGGGCCGGGGCGGCGGTGGGGTGCTGGCGCTAAGTTCCGTCTGCGCCGCCCTGAGGCGGCCCGACAGCAACTTTTTGATTTTACCCGCTCCGGCCCTCCGTGCCTAGTGGTGTCCGGCACAGAGGAGACGCGGCGGTTACTTGGCGACCTGACCGAAATCGAGTTCGACGGGCGTCTCGCGGCCGAAGATGCTGACCAGCACCTTGACCTTGGCCTGCGGCACGTTGACTTCGCTGATCACGCCGCTGAAGTCCGCGAAGGGGCCTCCAGTCACGCGGACCATGTCGCCGGCCTTGAAATCGGCCTTGACGCGCGGAGCTTCGGCAGCCTTGGGCTGCACCCCCACGCCGACCGAGGCGAGCAGACGCTGCACCTCTTCGGGCGACAGGGGCACAGGACGGGTGGCCGTCCCGACGAACCCGGTGACGCCGTTGGTGCCGCGAACGACTTCCCACGACTCGCCGAGTTCCCCGGGAGCGTCGTCATCCTCCACGTCCATCTGCACGAAGACGTAACCGGGGAAGAGCTTGCGTTCCACGGTTTCTTTCTTGCCGCCCTCGCGCAGTTCCACGGCCTTCTCGCTGGGCTGCAACACCTGGAAGATCTTGCTGCCGCGCATGCCGAGTTTGGTGGCGCGTTCCATCAGGTGCTGCTGCACGCGGTCTTCCTGACCCACGTACGTGTGCACGGCATACCACTCGATGCTCATGGCAACACCAACCGGATCACGGTACTGAAGAGCACGTCGAGCATCCACACGATCAACGTCAGGGCCACCACGAAGATCAGCACGGCCTGCGTGCCTTCAAACACCTGTTGCCGTGTCGGCCACGACACCCGCGCGAGTTCGCCGCGCGAATCCCGGAAGTACTGAATCAAGTTCATGCATTCACCTGCGGTCGAGAAGAGAAAGGCGCTCCGGCTGCCGGAGGCCCCAGCGGGGGGGCCTTCCGGCATCAACGAAGATCAGACCTTTTTCTCCTTGAAGACCACATGCTTTTTGGCCATGGGGTCGTACTTACGCAGTTCCAGCTTGGCCTGCGTGTTGCGGCGGTTCTTGGTGGTCGTGTAGTAGAAGCCCGTTCCAGCGGTGCTTTCCATTTTCACGATGATGCGGGGGCCGTCTTTAGCCATAATCTCGCTCCTTTCGCAGTCCTTTCCAGAAACGGAAGAGGCCTGCTCCCAGCGTCCGCCTGCGCGGCAACGTCGTTGGGCGATGCCCGGTGACACGCTGGTAAAAGCCCGCCTTGTGGCGGGCAACATTCGGATTATAGACACTGTCGGGGTGGGTGTCTACTTGTGTGAAAGCGTTACATTCTTCCCGGCCAGTTCTGAAGGCCAAAAAACACTGATGGACAGCGCAGTTCTCCCCCGTTACACAGGCGGATGAGTATGTCTGGAACCTCGAATCTTTGGGGTGTTTGAGGGACCGAACGACAACCCAAAGGTGCAGGTGAAAAGAAAAGGGGGAGGCCAAGCGGCCTCCCCACCCTTCCGTGGAGTGTTACTCCAGGACCTTGGTAACGACGCCGGCGCCGACGGTGCGGCCACCTTCGCGGATGGCGAAGCGCAGGCCTTCTTCCATG
>NZ_BMOM01000024.1 GCF_014647075.1 Deinococcus aerophilus
GCTACGCCTATCCCTGGGATAAACTGGTCGCGTCGGCGAGGTCTCTCTTCGCCGCTTGACGGGATTCTTGGAGCACTACCCCGGCAACTCAGGGTGAAGCGATGGGACCGCCATATAGTGGAGCCGATCACGGAGAGGAGAAAGCGGGAGCCGGGGAGCTTTTCCCCAACTACTTGCCAGGGGGCGGCTTGATGGTGAGGGTGATCCGGTAATGCGCAGATGGAGATAAGCCTCGAAGATAGGAGGCACCATCATGACGACCCGCAGAGTCCACCGCCCTGAGTTCAAGCGGGATGCTGTGCATCTCGCGCGTACCAGCAGCAACGTTTCAGGTACCGCCCGCAATCTGGGCATTCAGGTTTCCCTCCTTCGAAAATGGATGAAGGCCGAGCAGGACGAGGGTAATGTCGCGTTCCCAGGTCACGGACACCAGGTATTGACAGCGGAACAGCAGGAAATCCGGAGACTCCGCAAAGAGAACGAAATCCTGCGCCAGTAGCGGGAAATCCTGAAAAAAGCTACGGCCTTCTTTGCCAAAGAAACCACACGCTGAGGTATCAGTTCATCACTGCTCACCGAGTCGAGTTCCGCCTGGACATCATGTGCCGGGTCCTGGACGTCTCAGCGAGCGGATACCACAGCTGGCGAAGAAGGCCACCTTCAACCCGCAGACAGGAGGATGCGCTGCTTCAACAGCGCATCCAGGGCATCCACGTCCGCACCAAGGGACGATACGGAGCGCCTCGGATTCACGCGGAGTTGCGTGCTGAAGGCGTCCGGGTCTCCCGCAAGCGGGTCACCCGACTGATCCGCGCCTCGAGACTAAGTGGGAAGGGAAAACGCCACTGGGTGCGGACGACCGACAGTGAACACGTCTTGCCGGTTTCTCTGAACCTGCTGGAGCGCCAGTTCCACGTGCACCACCCGAATCAGGTGTGGGCATCCGACATCACCTATCTGCCCACCAGGGAGGGCTGGCTGTACCTCGCGGTGACCCTGGATCTGCATTCCCGTGCTGTCGTCGGGTACGCCATGGAAGCCCATATGCACGCCAGCTTGCCGCTCGCGGCTTTACAGATGGCCGCCTCGCGCCGTGATCCCCCGCCTGGTCTGCTTCATCACAGCGATCGAGGAAGTCAATACGCCAGCCGGATTTTTCAGGAAGCATTGGCCCGCCTACGGGCCAAAGAAAGCATGAGTAGAAAGGGAGATTGCTGGGACAATGCTGTCGTGGAGAGTTTTTTCAGCTCCCTGAAAAGGGAGCTGTTCGAGGACAATATCTTCGAGAACCGCATGGTTGCCCGACAGGCCATCTTCGAATACATTGAGGTCTTCTACAACCGACAGCGCCGTCACTCCACCCTGGGCTACTTGACACCTCACGAGTTCGAACGCCAGGCTAAGGCCGCTTAACTTCAACTACGCAATAGCGGGGTAGGCCCACACTGCATGTTCGCTTCCTGTCAAAAATTGTTGCATCACTCGCGCCAATTGAGGGGGCAGGTCACGACACATGCTGTTCAAGAAAGCTCCTGACGACTTTCAGGTATCGCTCCTGCTCCTCTATATGGGGCGAATGTCCACTGTGCTCGAAGATCACGAATTCGTTGTTTGGCAGGCCTGCTGCCAACTCTTCCGACGCCTCAAGAGGTGTAATCCAGTCCTCACGGCCCACCGTCACCAGCACCGGCACCTGAATTTCCTTCAGGCGGTCCACCAGGTCATACTCCGGCTGGTTGCGGCTGAACGCCCAGTTGTGTGTTTCGTAGCGGAAGGGTATCTGGGCGAGTCGCTTGGCCTCCGCGACAGGATCACGCTCCACGGTGTAGAGGGGTTGGATCATGCCAAAGCTCTCGCGGAACTCGTCGTTGCTGCCGACGTGCCCCCCAAACAGCCGTTCCAGCCGCGCCTGATCCATAGGAAAACCACTCGACATGGCGCGCTCCATACTGGTGTCCTGGAACCGGTTGCTGGCCGCCGTGTCGCGCAAGATCACCGCATGAAGGCTCTGTGGGTGGGCCAACGCGTATTCCAGGGCCAGGAAGCCGCCGTAACTGCCCCCCAGCACCACGATCTTGCCCAGATCCAACTTCTGGCGCAGCGCCTCCAGATCGTCCACAAACTGCGCGTGTGAGTACGGCTCACCCGCATCGGAATCGCCGTTCCCGCGCTGATCGTAACTGATCAGCCGATACTGATCTGTGAGTGGCTGAAAGGCCGTCCAGTCCCCGGCCCGGCTGCCCATGCCGGGACCGCCGTGAAGGGTGACGATGGCAGTACCTTGGCCGCCATCTTCATAAACAAGCTTCACGCCGTTGACCTCGATGCTGCGACTCATCGGTACCAGGCCTCTTTCAGCACGCGCATGATGTTTCCGCCCGTCGCCTTGGCAATGTCCTCGTCGCTGTAGCCGTGCTTCACCAGCCAGCGCACGATGTTTGGGAACGCCTCGGCCGGATTCTCGATGCCGTCCACGAACGGCACCTTGTCGTAGCTCAGATGTCCGCGCGACGCGCCAATGGACAGCGCCTCGGTCAGGGCGGTGTGCAGGCCCACATGGTCACCAAACAGCACGTCCGGCCCAAAGGCCACGTGGTCGATGCCCACGAGGTTGGCGCAGTACTCGAAATGCTCCATGTAGGACTCGATGGAGTGCCGGGGGTGCTGCTCGGTCAGGGTGGTGTGCGGCGCAGCCTCGATGCCGATCACGCCGCCCTTCTCCGCGCAGGCCCGGATGATGTCGTCGGGTTTGAGCCGGTTGGAGTTCCACAGCGCGCGCGCCCCGGCGTGCGTGATGAAGATCGGCTTGTCGCTGACCTCGATGGTGTCCATCGAAGTCCGGTCCCCGGAGTGACTCACGTCGATGGCGATGCCGAGCTTGTTCATGCGCTTCACGGCCTGCCGCCCGAAGGTGGTGAGCCCGCCGTCGTTCGGCTCCTTGAGCCCCGCGCCGAGCTGGTTGCCCTCGCTGTAGGCGATGCCCAGGCAGCGCACGCCCAGTCCGTACAGGATGTCCAGACGGTCGAGTTCGTTCTCGATCATCGCCGCGCCCTCGATGGACACGATAAAGGCGATCTGTCCGTTCTTCTTGGCGTTGATGATGTCCTCGGTCGTGCGGCACAGCACCACCATCTCCTGATGGGCGATGTCCGACAGGCGCATCCCGAGGTCATAGATAATGTCGTCCCACTTCCAGCCGCCGCGCGAGGTGATCATGGCCGTGCCGTTCATCAGGTTGTCGAACACCGCGTCCAGCCCCGAGACGCTCAGGCCCTCATAACCGGTGAAGTCCCGGCCCCAGCGGCGGAATTCCAGGAACTGGCTGAGGTCCTCGGGGGCCACGAAACAGTGGTCGTGCAGCGAGATCATCAGCTGTTCCTGGAACAGCCGCCGCACGCGGGTCTCCTGCTCGTCCGTGACCTCCACGCGGCGGCTGGGCACGCGGCCGATTTCCTGCGCGAGCGGATACACCTTGTAGTCCTCTCCCGGCGTCAGGTACGAGAACGACTTGTAGCCACTGTAGTTCTTCTGCTGCATCGGGGCATCGGTAGGAATGGGCATTTCTTTCAGGTCAGTCATGATGTTTCCTCTCGGGGCTGAACATAGGGTGAGGTGGTGGGCAGTCGGTCCCAGACAGGGTGCCGATGATGCCGGCCACGAGGCTTGCGGAGGCGGTCACTCCAGAAGCGCTGAGATAGCTACTGGCCAGTAGGTGGTAGGGGTGTTGATCCCAGTCGCCGTACGGAGATGTTGATGGCTTCGGAGGCGACCTTAGGTGCGCCTCAGCCTGATCAAGCAGGCTAAGAATGTGGGTGGCCAGCTGACGTAGCCCCACAAAACCGTAATCCTGTGCAGGAGTGGCGGAAGAATCGAGCCAGGATGCGCAGGCGGATGGCACCTGCCCAGTGTCTAGGCCGCGCAGGAACACGGCAGTGTCAGCACTCAGAGCTGACGCTTCCGTCAGGGCAGCCTTCCAGATGGCCGGCGCCTGTTGGCCCTGGAAGGCCGGTGCCCCCGTCAGATCGGGAGTGCGGTCAACCAGGTCGGTGAAGCGTTGCGAGGCGCGCTGCAGATCGTCCGCTACAGGGCACACTTCCAGTGTCACGCGGGACATGTCTCGCTGCTGCAGCACCGAGTCTCGGCTCCGGGGACCCTGGTGCCGGAGGGCATTCCCGAACAGGCGGGCGGCGACGCCCCAGCCGAGTTGCAGCACATCGAAGCCAAACTCCGGATGGGACCCGAAGAGAACCACGTTGCCCTGACCGAACGGCCCAGTCACGACATTCGCCGCGCCGTCGGCAATCAGGGTCTCCACCAGCGGTGCAGCGTCGCCGGGCAAGCTGCGCTCCCATGGCGTGAAGGCAACACCTGCACCCTGTACGTGTGTCACGGCGGTGACGTCGGTGTGAACGAGGGGAGTGAAGCACGGCCCGTTGTAGTGCACGACCTCGAAGCGGTGAGGCAGTCCCTGGGTCAGCCAGTGCCTCGGGGCGGCCACTACAGCCTGGAGTACGCCAACCCCGGGGGAATCCAGGCCGCCCAAGCCAGCGTCGGCACCATTGGCCAGCGGGACGTCCAGCAAATGCAGGGGTCCAATGGCCGGGTGCTGCGCCGCAAAGCTTGCGGGTACGGTCGCGGGCAGGTACGCGCCCGCGCACGAGCCGATGTACATGCCGCCCGCTGCCACCCACTCCCGGATCGCCTGACTGCCGGTGATGCCCAGCGGGGCCAGTAATCCTGCCATGCCCAACAGGCCCCCTCCGGGCATCACCAGGACGTCGTAATCCTTCAGGCCGCCTGCCTGGATCTGCGCTGCACTGAGGGGCTCCGGTAGGCCGCCCCATTGCGCGACGAGCGCCGCGTGATGGTACGGTGCGCCGGCTGAAGCATAGATTGCCACCCGCAGCCGGGACAGTTCAGGGGACAGTTCGGCTCGCAAGTCTATCCACCAGGTGGGGACGCCGCTCACCATGGCCGCAGTCATCGGGTCCTCGGATCAGTCAGGTCACGCAGGACATTCCCCAGTAGGTTGAAACACAGGACGGCCACCGCAATCATCAGCCCCGGATATACCGCCAGGGCAGGCTTCACCCAGAAGTACGTCTGGGCGTTTTGCAGCATGTTCCCCCATGACGCCACCGGCGGCTGAATGCCCAGACCCAGGTAACTCAATCCAGTCTCCGTGAGGATGGACCAGGCGATGCCCAGCGTGGTCAGCACGGCGGTGGCCGGCAGGGCCTGCGGAAAGATATGCCGCCAGATGATGCGGTTACTGGAAGCACCGAGCGCGCGTTCGGCTTCCACGAAGTCAAAATTGCGGATCTTCGTGACCTCCGCGTGCACGATGCGCGCCACCTGTGGCCAGAAACCCAGACCCACGACCAGCACCACGATTGGCGGACTGTTGCCCAGCACCGCCAGCGCCGCCAAGATCAGGAAAAAACTGGGGATGGCCATGAAGGTGTCCACGACCCGCATCAGCACCACTTCCAGCCAGCCACGGTGGTAGCCGGCCATGGCACCAACCAGCGAACCGATGCTCAGGGCAACAAGCATCGAGATGATGCTGATCATTAGCGTAATGCGCCCGCCATACATCAGCCGCGCAAGTACGTCTCGGCCAAGTTCGTCTGTGCCCAACAGGTGCTCCGCTGAAGGCGAGGCCGTTGTGTTGAGCGCGTCTGTGGTGATGGGCGAGGCGGTGTATACGAGCGGCCCAAGGAAAGCGGTCAGATACATCATGGCCAGCACGGTGATTGCCAGCAGGCCAACTGGGTGCGAAAGCATCCGTGCAAGTAACCCCTTCCGGCGCTTACTTCCCGGCACAGCAGAAACAGTTGTCCCAACTTCGCGCGCCTCAATCATGACGGATCCTCGGGTCAACCACCGAGTACGTCAGGTCGATGAGCAGATTGGTGACGATCACCACGGCCCCCGCCACCAGCGTGACGGCCATGATGGTGTTGTAGTCACGTCCGAGTGCGGCGTCCACTGCGAGGCGGCCCATGCCGGGCAGGCCAAAGACGCTCTCGATGATCACCGAGCCGCTGAGCAGCGCCGGAAGGATCAGCCCCACCATGGCAATGATGGGGACCAGGGCATTGCGTAGCGCGTGTTTAGAGATCACACGGCGCTCTCCAACGCCTTTGGCACGGGCAGTGCGCAGATAGTCCATGCCAAGGACCTCCAGTAGCGACGAGCGTGTGAAGCGCACCAGGTTGGGCAACATCACGAAAGCCAGCACCCCCGCCGGGAGAATCATGTGTCTGAGCCAGCCCACCAGCGAGAAGCCGGCGCTCGCGTCATATAGCCCGGAGGAGGGCAGGACCTTCCACACCACGGAGAACAGCAGGATCGCCATGATCCCAGTCCAGAAGTCTGGAATACTCATGCCGAGTGTAGTGATGGTGTTGGTGACGTGATCGAGCACAGAATTTCGGCGCATGGCCGTGAGGATGCCCAGTGGGATGCCAATCACCACGGAAAGCAATAGGGCCGAGAGCGCCAGCTGTGCGGTATTCCCAAGCCGCTGACGCAAAATCGGCCCGATGGGCTGCCCGCCGTTGAGGGTGACGCCAAAGTCGCCCTGCACCAGATTTCCAGCCCATTGCCCGTAACGGGAGACGAGTGGCTGATCAAGACCCAGCTGTTTGTTCAGCGCGATGCGTTCCTCAGCAGTGGTCTCAAAACGTGAAGCGGAACTCGGCCCACCCGGCGCAAGGTTGATCAGAAAGAACGTGATCAGGGAAATCAGAACGAGCACAAGCACGCCCTGTCCGAGACGGCGAACCAGAAAACCCAGCATCTTTGCACCTCATGAAAGCAGGTGGGCGCACCGAAGTGCGCCCTGTCTGGTTATTTCGCGACGAACCACTCGTTGGCGTACTGAAAGTCTGCGGCCTGGGTGATGCCGCGCATCCCCTGCAGGCGCTTGTTGTACGCAGTGATGCTCTGCGGGTACCACAAGTACAGGTACGGCAGTTCTTTGGCCATCAGCGCCTGCGCGTCGTTGTAGATCCGTTTGCGCGATAGCGTGCTGCTGGCTTTGCGCCCGCTCTCAAGCAGCGCGTCCAGCTTCGGGTTCTTGTAGTTCGGAATGTTGTTGCCCACGTTCGCTGCTGAGGAATCGTAGTACGGCAGCACGTCGGGATCAGCAGGGGTCGACCACCACGCGGCGGACGCCTGATAGTCACGCTTAACGATGACCTGTTGAATATATGAGTTCCAGTCCATGGTCTTGATGTCGGCCTTCACGCCAATGTCCTTCCAGTACTGCTGCACCAGCAGCGAAATCGGCACGAGTTGCTGATACGACGCGGTGGGCATACTGATCACAAAAGGCTTGCCATCTTTCATCAGTGTGCCGTCCGGGCCGGGCTTCCAGCCAGCCTGAGCAAGCAGCGCCTTGGCTTTGGCGGGGTCGTAAGGGTACTGCTGGACATTCGCGTTGTAGTAGCTCTTCTGAATGGGCGCAATAGGACCGGTGGCGACCTGCCCGTAGCCTTTGAGAACGCTGGTGATCATGGCAGGCCGGTTGATGGCATGCAGCAACGCCTGACGTACGCGGGCGTCCTGGAAGCGTGGGTCATCCTGATTCAGGGCCACGAAGTAATAGATGTTGGCAGTGGCGATGTCCAGCACGAGGTTGGGGCTGCTCTTGATCCGGTCGACGGTTTCCGGATTGCTGACGGCGATCAGATCCACGTCCCCGGAGAGCAGTTGCGCGAGTTGCGCGTTGCTGTCCGACACGACCTTGAAAGTCACCCCCTGCAACTTGGGCTTGGTGCCCCAGTAGTTGTCGTTACGCACCATGCGGATGGTGGCGCCGGACACCACCTGCGAGATTTTAAACGGTCCCGAGCTGACGGGATTCTGCTTGTTAAAGGCCGTGAACTTCCAGGGATCGGTCACGCCCGCGAAGGCATGCTTGGGCAGGATACCCGCGTAGTAGGCGAGGTAGGTGGGCAGGGACGCCCACGGCCGTGCAAGGATGAATTCTGCGGTCGTTGAGTTGATCACATTGACCTTGGTCACAGCGTTACGCCAGGTACTGCCCTGGTTTGCCCCCAGCTCTTTTTTCAGCACGATGTCGTTGAAGGTAAATGCCACGTCCTCTGCCGTGAGGGGCTTACCGTCAGACCACTTCACGTTCTTGCGCAGGTTGAAGGTCCATTTCAGACCATCACTAGACGCCTTCCAGGAGGTCGCAAGGTCTGGAACCGGCTTAAGGTCTTTGTCCCAACGGGTCAGGCCAGGGAAGAGCAACTCGTTGATCAGGTTGGACTCGACAAATGCGTTTGGACTCCACGGATTGAAGGTCGGATCGGCCGTCGTCACGAAAGTAACACTGCCATTGGGATCGACGTTCTGGGCACCAGTACCACCAGCCAGGAGAAATCCAAGAGCCACCAGCTTCATTGTGCGCATTTTTTTCATACTTGCCACCTCACTCAAGGGGGAACAACAGTTGACGGTTCTGACCCAGCTGACGTGAAATGCGCTGCGCAGCAGAGCGGATCAGGTTGCCGAGTTCTGCCAAACGTTGGGGGGTCATACGGGATGCGGGGCCCCCAACACTGATGGCGCCGATGACCTGTCCAGCAGCGTTGAAGATGGGGGCGCCCACGCCACGGGCCTCTTCGTCGATATCAAGATCACTGATGGCGTAACCGCGCAGGCGGATAAATTCAAGTTCCTGCCGCAGCACCTCAGGATCGAGTTCGGTACGCGCTGTGAAACGCGGCAGGTCCGGCAACTGTGTAAGGACGGTGTCCTGTTCTGCAGCAGACAGGAAAGCCAGCACTGCTTTTGGACACGCACCGGCGTGCAAAGGGATACGTCGGCCAGGTTCGGTCACGAGACGTACGGGCCGCACACCATCGCGGTGATCCACACAGCTGAGCTGGTCACCGTCAAGGACAAACAGGTTGACGGTTTCCCCCGTTGTTTGTGAAACCTCGTCCATGAAGTCCTGCGCGGCACCAACCAGCGTGGGCTGTGGCTGTGACGCGGTTGCAAGCTGGTCAACCAGCTTGGTCAATACGAAGCGGTCGTCCTCATCCAGACGGATAAATCCAACGTGTTGGAGGGTGCGCAAGCAGCGGAACGCCTGGTTGCGATCAAGATCAAGTTGCTGCGCCATTTCTGAGGGCGTGTAGCGATAGGGCGGGCGGCCAAATACCAGCAGAACCTCAAGCGTGAGAGCGGCGGACTGAATAAGGTAGCGCGGAACATCCCTGGTGGTCTGAGTCACCCTGGTCTCCTGTTTGACTGTCTTAAACGGTTTGATTAATCGTATCGGATTGTTGTAGAGAACACAAGCTGGCTTGCAGCCGGTCAAATCTCACCGCATCTGGTCTGAATGCTGTATTGCCATAATTTGAGTAAGTGTGTTCCACCTCAGCACCTGACACTTCGGAAATTTGACGTGTTGGTAGGCGGGAAGGGCATGCTGAGCAACTGAAGGCAGTCCCCAAAGATCTCGCCGCCCCACCGCGCAGCTTGACCCAGCACCTGCCACCCGATCCGCACCTGACTGACCACGGCCCGCCCGCGGTTGTCCTGCCGTGGAGGATGGTCCTGAACCCATTGCGCGCCCACCCGAGCCATCCACGCCAGCGCGATACACAGCAATCCGAACAGCCGCGAGATCCGCTCTGGAGCGGTCATGTGCGTGGCTTCCAGATTCAACCCGCGGGACTTCAACGATGAGAACGCCGACTCAATACCCCACCTGAGGCGATAGGTCTGCAGGATGTCCAGAACGGGTAGATCCGAAGCGACGATCACCCTGTCCCCCACAGGGGACAGGGTGATGACCACGTGCATCCATCCGCCGTACACCCAGGACCACTCGAAGAGTGTGCGGACTTCCCCGGGCTGCAGGGTGGTGAAGAGATCCCGGACCAGCTCATCCTCAAGGCGGGTGTTCTCCCGGATGCGTACACACTGCCGGATGCGTTTCCAGCGCAGGAATGAGCACCACTCTCGACCGATGAACTCCCGATCGGCGATGACCACAGTCCAGCGACGGGCAGGCAGCACCTTCAGCAGACGGGCCACCAGCAGGATCCGGGCCGCTGTGCAACTATTCCCCTGATGCGGCAAGACCCGCCACACGAGGGGAATGACCGCGCCACCGAGGAGCGCCCCCAGCACCAGGATGTTGAGGGGCGTCTGGCCGTAGTGCCAGGTGGTGCGGTCCATGATCAGCGTCAGTTTGCCGTCCGGCAGAAGGGGAAGCAGGACGTCTGTGACATCCTGCGGCGTGAGGTGAGCGTCTTGGAAAACCCGCGCCACGGTGCGGGTTTTGGATTCGAGCGTGGCCTCCCGGGGTAGATGGAGCGCGATCTTGCGGTGAAGTGTGGATTCGGCTTGGAGCAGTGCCAGCAGCACTTCAGCGAGCCGCCGGAGGGCATCCAGGCGACGATGCGGAAGGCGGGTTTTCAGGTGGGCGGCCAGCGTGTCAGCATGCAAGTGGGCAGTATCGGGGATCGTCACAGACCCAGATACCGCCCTTTGTCATGCCTCATCGCGTCTCAGACGCCATTCGTCGCAAAGTGTCAGGTGCTGAGCAGGCCCGCCATACGACAAAAGATCGCCGGGGAGTTTCCCCGACGATCCCAACCATGGTGGCGCCATTGTCCGTGTGGTACAAAGTTATTTAGCGGTTTTAAAACTCATCCACAACGCCGTTATTCCCAGTTGGTCGCGCCAGTCGTTTTATTGATGCCAAACTTGTACGCCTCACCTGAATGACAGGATGTGCAGTTTACACGACCAGGATTAAAAACGCTCACATCATCGGCTTCCACATCGAGATTAATGCTGCGCTGATAACTACCAAACATGCCCGAAGAGCGCGTTGAGATGCTGTCTACACGAATCGAGTTGTAACCGTCACGCAATTTATCAGTGATATCAATGCTGCCATTGGTGTCGATCGAGCCAGCGAAAACTTTGTTGTTGCTGGCGTCCAGAACATACACGTTTGCGCTGCCATACATCTCGGTGAACTTCAGAATCACGCGCTTATAGGGGTTACAGGTACGCTGAGTGTAATTGAAAGGGCTGTGAACCTTTACTATGGGGCCATCCCAACGGCGTACGTCATACCCGACCGGTAACATGGTGGAAGGGCTGGCATTTGCGCCGAAGTAGGACTGGTACTTGAGGTCCTTGATGGCCGCATCAGTGGGCGTAAACGGGCCACCATAGGCATATACCTTCACGTGCGAGTTCTTCAGGGTATTCTTCTGGTGGACCGTGAGACTGGCCGAAGCGTTGTTGGCATCCTTGCCGTCCCCGTACGCTGCCGTCACTGTGGCTTTTAATTCGTTGACGCTGACGTTGGACGACATCGAGAAGATCAGGCGACGGCCGTACACTACCCGCTGCACGTAAGTGGGCAGGTTGTCATATGCCAACTGACCGTCGTTGCCCAGACCCTCAAGGTCTCCAGTAGTGACGTTGTTGAATAGACCTTCAACGATTGGTCGGGCGGGAAGCGATACGTCCACCCAATACTGCGCCTGGAAGAACGAGACGAACACCATACTTCGGTCGTTCGTGGCGGTCGAATCGCTGTCGATGCTTGCCTGGAGATCGCCCATCTTGCCTTTTACGCCGAGTTTCACGCCTGCCTCCTGCGCACTGGACGCTTCGTGAACTTCGAAGAAAATCTCACCATTCATGTCGCTCGGTGCCGTGGAAATCAAGCGGCCCACAGCGGCGTTCACGTCACCCAGCGTCGCAGGCACGTTGGATTGCATCGGCCCGGGAAACGACGCAGTCAGGTCCATTGTGGCACGCTTTCCGGCCGGTGGATAAACTGGAACAATGCTGCCAGGACCCTGGTTTATGGTGCGTCCCTGCAAGATCGCCCCGACGAACATGTTTGGGTCGTTCCCCGTCACACCCACCAGAAACGGTGTTTCGCCGTTGACAGTGACAGGTCGGCTGACGCAGCTGGGGTCGCTGGAGGGCGCACCGATAACTGGGGTGGTGGACGGGTCTATCCAGCCAATCTGGCCATACAGCTGGCTGATGAAATTGCTGGGACTGCTTGCCCCAATTGGGTGGGACTGCGCCTGAAACGATCCGCCGCCGCTTTGAATGCTGTACGGGTTAGTGTTCTGGACAGCCGCGGCTGCAGGGGAGATGCCCAGCGTGGCCGCGCGGTTGTACAGCTCCTGTATGGGCGTCACCGAGATTGAAGGGGCAGTGGGGGCGGGATCATCGGGCGGATCGGTCGGGCCGCTGCCACAAGAATCAGGGTACTGTTGAGCACGCATGTTATCGCCGACGCTATAAGACTCGTAGGGCTCACATGGTTCGATGTACTGTGATGTCACTGTGCCCGTAGTAGGGGAGACAGGCGTCTGATTGCACGAGCTTAAGGCAAGCACAGCGGTGGACATCAGCATGATTCGTTGAGTGATTTTCATGACAACTCCTGGTGAGGGAAGAGGGCGGAGGATGATCGCGGAATTCGGAAGTGCTGAGCCTCCTGGCAGTTGGCGTGGTTGAGGTCTACTGGAGCCAGGGGGAACGCGCTGGGAAAGCCACAGTGTTCTCGGAGCGTTCCCAGCTTCGTTTTTCTTTTCACGCCGTCCGCAGACAGTGAACAGACCTCACGCCTGACCTGAACCGGTTTTGGGGAGTGGCTCAGGTACGCTGAGATTTGCAAATCGACTGGAACCGCGATTGGAGCACCCTCAAGTCAGCCTTGCCCGAAGTGTGAGCGACTAGAATGCCGGCACTCCATGACGTCCTCCCTGATTCCCCGTCCGGCGCGGTTCGAAATCACGCGTCCCACCTTGCTGACCCGGCTGGCCGAGTCCCTGGATGCCCAGGTGATCGTGCTGGCTGCGCCGTCTGGGTACGGGAAGTCCACGCTGCTCGCCCAATACGCCCGGAGCACGCCCCGGCCCGCCGTGTGGTGCCGGCTGACCGAGGCTCACGCCGGCCCGCTGGAGGTCACCCGGCTCATTGCGCGCGGGATCCAGCCGTATGTCGGGGTCCATGCCGATCTGCTCCAGCCCGATCCACGGACACCGGACCACGCGCTGATGGACGGCCTGATCCAGGCACTGGCGGCAGCCGACACCAACATCGACCTGATCGTCGACCCGGTCGAGGACGACCAGGTGGCCCGCTGGTTGATCAGCTTGGCCCTCGCGCTGGAAGAGGGGCACCGCGTGCTGATCAGCCGTTACCGTGCCGAGGGCCTGCGGCTCGCCCGGCCTGTGGCCCACGGTCAGGCCCTGATCCTGGACGCCGCGGACCTGCAGTTCAGTGCCCTGGAAACCGCGAACCTGCTGGACCTGCGGGGCGTGTCCCTGTCGGCCCGGGTGCTGGAAGAGGTCCAGGGCTGGCCCGCTGGCCTCGCCCTGGCCGCCGCCGGAACGCAGCGTCACGTCGGCACGCAGGATCTCGTGCGGGATTCCCTGGACGGATTGCCGGACGAGGTCCGCTGCGGGCTGGCCGACCTCGCGGTGCTGGAGACGTGGAGCGAGGACGACGCGTGCCGGCTGGGCAGCGCCCTGCCGGACGGATGGCTCACCCGGGTGCAGCGGGCGGGCCTGCCCCTGCTGCCGCTGGGACAGCAGCACTTTCAGCCGCATCAACTGCTGCTTGGTGTGCTGGAACAGGAACTGACGCGCGATCCGGGGCGGCGGAAGCGCCTGCAACTTGCCGCGGCCGACATGGCCGAGGGCCGCGGCGAGTTGCGCCGCGCCGCACGGTTGTACGCCCATGCCGGCGCTGTCCCGGAGTTCTTGCGTGTGGTCGGTCCCCTCACCGATCAGTTCCGCGCCCGGGGCGAGCACCGCCTCAGCCGTGATCTGCTGGACCTGGTGCCAGTGGCACAGTTGCCCGACAGTCTGGCGGCCCGGCTGGCGTGGGCGCTGATCGAGACGGGAGACGCGCCGCGCGGAGAGGCGCTCCTACAGGGCCTGCGCCGAGCGGCGCAGCTGTCTCCGTCCGGCTTCGCGTCGTTAGCCATGGTGTACGGACGGCGCGGCGACGTGGAGCAGCAGTACCGTTACGCCAGCGAGGGCCTGGCCCGGCTCGGCCCTGGGCAGGTCGAGCCGGCCCTGTCCTGGCCGTTCGTCCACGCTGCCTTGAAGCGAGGTCAGCATTCAGCGGCTCAAGAGGCGGCGGAGACGATGATGGTGTGGGCACGCGTCCAGGGAGATCCGGTGCGACTCGCGGAGGCGTGGCAGCTGCGCGCCCTCGTGACCCGACACGCTCAGGATGTGCCGAGTTCGAGGCAGGCCCTGCGGGAGTCCAGGACCATCTATGACGGCCTCGGATGGACGGTCCGTGCGGCGATGATCCAACTGGACGAGGCGGAATTGTCGCTGCACGCGGGCGATCTTGCGGCGGCACAGGCTGCTCTGGGCTCCGCTCCGCCCGGGATGGATCCCGGGCATCATCTGTATCACGTTCGTCGCCTGCTGCTGGACGCGTCCCTGGCGCTCTGGAACGGACAGCTTGAGCGCGCTGTGGACGCGCTCGCCGGGGCGCAGACGCACGCCCAGGCCGGACAGCTGAGGCTCCAGCAGCAGGAACTGCTGCTCAAGCGCGCCGACGTGCTGATCACCCAGAACCGTATGGAGGAGGCGCGGCAGTTGCTGGACGGCGTTCACCCCGACCCACTGCACCTGCAGGCCTATCACCGCGTGCTGACCGGCCTGCTTCCTGGAGCCACGTTCGTTGGGGACGTGCAGACCGTCCGGGCCTGGACCGACGCGGGCCTGCGGGTCCGCGGGCTGGCCCTGCTCGCCCGCCAGCACCCGGAGCTGATGGACGAGGCGCGGTCCATGGCCCTGTGGGCCCAGCTGCCCGAGCATGAGAGGCGCGAGTCCATCGCCCGCCCCCGTCCCAGCCCTGAGCCCAGTCCAGCCCCTGGACTCCTGCTGGAGATCGCGGCCCTGGGCGACGTGAGCGTGCGCCTCGCGGGACAGGCAGTCCCGGTCGCGCTGGCCAAATCGCGCGAGCTGCTCGTGTGGCTGGGTCAGCGTGGCTCCGGCGCCCGCGATGAGCTGGTCACAGCGCTGTGGGACGGCTCCGCGGAGGAGCGGCATGTCGAGTATTTCCGCGTGGCAGTCCGGCGGCTGCGCGGCGCGCTGCGAACGGCGCTGTCCACGGACTTCGACCCGCTCCCCTACCAGGACGGCCGTTACCGGCTTAGCACCGCCCTCCGGGTCCACCTGGACGCACGCCCCGACCTGCCGTTGCCCACTGACCTTCCCACCCTTCGGGCGCAGTTCCAGGCCTACCAGCAGACGTTTCTGCCAGGCGTCGAGAGCGACTGGGTGCAGGAGGTCCGGGAGCACTGCCAGCAGAGGGCCATTGCCCTGGGGCTTCACCTGGCGGGCAGATCCGGCCCGGACGCGCCCGAGGTCTACCAGCAGGTTCTGCACTTCGAGCCGTGGTGCGAGGTGGCCCACCGGGGCCTGATCCAGACACTGGTCGGCCTGGAGCGCCGGACCGAGGGAGAGCAGGCCCTACGCACCTACACCCGCGTGCTCCGTCAGGAGCTGGGTAGCGCACCCGACCCGGGCTTTCTGCAGGACCTCGCCCGGCAGGGGCTGCGCCTGCCGTGAAGGCCCTGCCTGCCCGGTTCCCTGCCGGTTCCCTGCCCGGGAGGCAGACTGCCTGCATGCCCCGCGCCCTTGCCTGGATCGCCGCCGTCACCCTGCCGCTCGCCGCCTGCGGCACGCCCACGCCTTCTCCTACGCCCACACTCTTCCAGGCGCTCGAGGACTGCCCCTCGTGCGGCCTCATGCCCTCACAGCCGGCCTCGGAGCCACTGTTCTGGGGATGGAACCCGCAGGGCGTGGGGGGGGTGGAAGTCTGGACATACGGCGAAGAGCGCCAGAATGGAGACGTTGCCGAGGTGTACATCAAGACTGCCGGGCGACCGACGCCGAAGACATCCAGTTACCCGCTCGGGTGTCTTCTGGAACCGCAGGAGTCCGGTGATTTTTCCAGACCACTGCCCCACTCCGGTACCCTCCGGGTGACAGAACCGGTGTCCTACAGAGCACTCACCAGCCAGGCCGGGGCCGACGCGATCTGCGCCGATATGTTCGGTATGCAGTGGCACGCTGTCGCCCACGCATCGATGTATGAACGTGAATTCGCGCAGGGGGTCTGGGTGGCGGGACACCGACCAGCCGACACAGGCCCTGAATGGTAGTCCACTTCAGCGACGACCACTGGCCCACGCTACAGCACTCGGTAGGTCGACTTCTGCACGACATGCAGGGAGTCCTGACTTCCCAGCCGCTCACCCGCACGTGGACTGTCCATGAGATCCATCAAGCCGAGCGGCTCATCGCCGCACTCAGAAGCGACTGGGAGACCCACTGTGTCCAGCAGCAAACCGTATGGGAGATGGAACAGCTGAGTGGCAGGCTGGACGCTGCAGCCTGCACGGTCATCCGGGCAAACGTTGGAGCGATCCGACAACACCTGATATACATCCTTCACGATACGGCTGCGGCCCTGGACTTCAGTGGACTGTCCAGGAGAGAGTCTCGCGTGTGAGCTCGAGCTCGCGGTCCGACCCACTGAAGTCCGGGGGCCCTGACTTTGCCTGTAAGGGTCTGGCAACTTGCCCCTGCCATGGTCGCTGAACCTCAGCCGACGATCTGAAGATCAGAGCGCCTGCTGGACAGGCTGCTGCCACAAGAGATTCACCGTAGTCCAAACAGTACCCTGAGAACCAGGCCGAGATGCCGTACTGAGTCTAAAGATCCGTCAGGACCCTGCCACCACTCAGGAAGGGTTTGAGATCCTCTCGTACCTCCGAAGATGGCCTCTGCCTGTTACCAAGCCTGGATATTCAGAGTGTTGCAGTTCAGTAACGCCCGTATTTAAGCTGCTACACTCCGGGCCATGCCCCCCGCCGTCGCCTATTACCGGGTCTCCACCACCAAGCAGGGGCAAAGCGGCCTGGGTCTGGAAGCCCAGCGCCACGCCGTGACCGTGTTCGCCCGCTCCAGGGGTCTGGACGTGATCCGGGAAGTCATCGAGATCGAAACCGGCACCGCGAAGCGGGACCGGCCGCAGCTGCGCGCGGCCCTCGAGACGGCGCGTGGAGCGGGCGCGGTGCTGATGATCGCCAAGCTCGACCGTCTGGCCCGCAACGTGGCGTTCATCAGTTCGCTGATGGAGGCGCGCACACCCTTTGTCGCGTGCGACATGCCGGACGCGACCGAACTGACGGTGCACATCATGGCGGCGCTGGCCGAGCACGAGGCGCGGCTGATCGGCACGCGGACCCGGGACGCCCTGGCAGCCGCCAAAGCCCGCGGAGTCAAGCTGGGAAGTCCGGTCCCGATGTCGGAGGCGTGCCGCGCCGCCGGCCGGGCGAGCACCGCCCGCAAGGCTCAGGCCGCCTACAGCTCCGTGAACGGCTATGTCCGCCTGATGCGCCAGACTGGGATGTCGCTGCGGGAGATCGCCTCCCGGCTGAACGCGGAAGGACACCGTTCACGCACTGGAAAGACCTGGAACCATGCTCAGGTGGCACGTGTGCTGAAGTACTGCACTACTTGAAGACTGAAAGCAGTACATGCGCTGCAGGTGGAAGCTTGATGGTGCTTATCAGGCCAAGCTCATTTCCCTCCTGGCACGGCCATGAATATATACGTAACCACCCATTCCTCTTCTTGCTCGAATCGAACCGCGGATGACGGCTGGGCCTCGTCCCAACAGGAGCTCTTTGAAACCCAAGGCGGCGGTAAGGGGCCAAAGCGACCCTTACTCCGTTTCCAGTCCAGGAAGACGGTGGACACGCGAGCAGTTCCCCCAGCATGCCGCAGGGTTGAGGCGACAGACGCGCAAAAATGCTAGGGCGTCACCTTCAGCACGGTGACCACGTACACCGTGCCGTCCGGTCGGTATCCGATCATTGCCGCGCGGAACGGTTTTCCAGGAACCGCCCGCGGCCCACCGCTCCAGATGCGTCGGACCTGCGCGCGGAACTTCGCGAATCCGCTTGGCGTGTCGGGTTTGAAATCGCCGATGTTGAACCCCGGATCCTCACCACCGGTCCACACCACGTCTGCGCCCGTGTTGCCCCGGCCGGTATTGAACCGGAATTGTGAACGTGGGAACCGCTGCCTGACAATGATTGCCATGGGTGGTTCCATTGCCGCGCCGTATGGGGCGCTCATTGGGGGCGAAGTCGGCATCTGGTCGCCTGGAATCATGCCGAGCACTTCGCCGTCAGCCACTGGATAGCCTGCGCCACTCGGTACAGACTGATTGGTGTTCGCAGCCGAGCGAGTGGGTTTGGCAGTTGGCGGCGCAGATGATTTGCTGCCTGGCGAAGTTGACTTGGGGGGACCAGGCGTCACCATATTGTCGTTGGCAGGGGTGAGCCTGCCTGTTCCCGTTGAATCAGTGGCACGCGTAGCCCCGTTCAGCGGTGGACGCGGCGCGCCGCGGTCCCCGGCACGTGGCGGTGGGACGGTCTCGGGTATCGATGGCGTTGTCGTGCGCGGTCGGGATTCGGCAACGGGTGGTTTGCCCCCAGGCAGATACCCGATCGGCAGATTGCTCATCACTCCTGCCAACCCGATGGATACAAAGGCCTCAAAGTCCTCAGCGTCCTTGTACAGGACCGCGACTGCCTTGTGCTTCTCCTTATAAAGGCGCGGCGTCGTGTCGGCACCGAGGCGCAGCGGCATCAGCCGCTGATTCGGCCCGACGACGGCCCGCAGCATTGATTGCATCGGCGCGGGATCCGGTGAGTCGCAGATCGTGAAGATGTCCAAGTCGAGTTCGGATCTGTCTTGGTACGTTAGATGCAGGACCGTCGAACTGCGCCCGGGGCGGTAGCGATACGAGATGTCGTAACGCGCGCTCACGAACGCGTCGATAAAGTTGCCCATCGGCAGCTTGGCAACAGATGGGTCTGGTGTCGGCGGTACCGGCTCCATGGGGTCGATATGCGCAAGACTCTGAAAGCCTCCTGACACCGGGGACAGTCCAATTCCTAACTTGATCACCCGGTTGGCCGCGTCGACCGCCGCCTGCGGGTCATGATTTTTAATTTGCACCAGACATGCCCACAAGTAATTGCCGTACGGCGAGTGCGGAATGCACTGCAACTCGAGCGCCCAACGGTACACTTCCGCATCTGTCTTAAGCTTTCGGTACTGCCTCAGCAGCACCTTGCCACTGGGGCGGTCATCAAGTTCGGCGACCGTCTGCTTTGCGACCGCCGTGATGATGGGCAGCCAGTGCGATTTGGGCAGCGGCTCGATGAGCGGCGGCAACGCCATTGTTCCTCCTAAAGCTCGTCCAACGGCACCGTGATGTTGCTGGCGTGCTCGACGACGATCTTCTTGTCGGTCTCCGGATCTTCGCGCTCGCCGTGCAGCAAGCGATCGATCAGGCGTAGGTTCTCAAGCTCCGCTCGGCGCGTTTCGGCCTGCACCTTTTTCACATCGACGGCGCGGTGAATCGTTTTGAAGCGCTCTAGCAACGAGGTCGTGGCAGGCAGCGCCTCGATGAACAGCGATCCCGTAGGTACTATGATCTCTTCGCCATTGCGGTGCGGGGCTTTGAGCAGTTTCTCGTACTGATCCTTGAGCTGCTGGCGGATATGTTCGAATTCTGGTTCGCTCAAGCGGTCTTTCAACTTAAGTACATAATCGGCGAACTCCTCGAGCGTCCAGTTGCCCACATCATCAGGATCGATGAGTTCCTCGAACCCGCGCAGTACGTAAGGTTCGGCCATGAATCGAGTGAGTGAATTGGACTCTTTGAGTGCGAAGATCATGTAGTTGCCGAAGTACCCCAGCAGGTTGTCGAGGTCAGCGACTTGCGCCAGTGGCCTTGTCTTGAGCCGTTTGAAGCTTGGGACAATTTCTGCCTCAAACACCTTGGTGGGAAGGTCGAGATCGCGTCCCGGAATGGTGCGGTGCGCGTACGCCGTCATTGCCGCATGGGCGGGCACGACACCATTTGCGAAGTGGTACTTGCCCTGATGTGCGAAGGTCGGTACCGACACCTCATGCAGACGCAGGTAACGCTGATCGGGCGGCTCGTGGTTCCACACTGCCTGCATGTAATAGAGGATGTTCTGCTTGATGTGGGTGCGTAGCCGGAGGATCTGGGTGCGCTGGTTGTAATTTTTAGCCAGCGCCTTGGCATAGGACTCGGTGAGTGCATTCAGTGCTGTGACCTCGCGCTCGACCCTCATGAGCAGGTCGCGTTCCTCGTCGGCAGTGCGCTGCATCGCGTCTTTTAGCGTGTCCTGACGGCTGTCGCCGACTTCGGGCATGTCGGGATGAATGAAGTCACCGACCGCATCGATCGCATCCTCGACAAGGTCAACGGCGTTTCCGACCACGGGGATGCCAGAGAACAGGCCGCCGCTGTGCCCCTTTTTCTTGGCAGAGCGTTGCAGCAGGGAGCGTTCGAGCAGGTTGCGGTACGTGGCCAACCTCGAGCGCACAACGCCGAGTTCGCGCTGCAATTCGGCAATCAAGTTCCGTTGCTGCTGTATGTTTGTGCGCATCTCGGCAAGAGCCACCCGGTCGCCAACCACGTGCTGACTCAGATAATCGAGCGCGGGCAAGAACGAGTCATCAAGAATGGTGCGGCGCAGGATCCAATCGTGGCTGACCAGCCACGCTTCGTTGATTTCGTGCGGTGCGGGCATCTCCTGAGCGACCAAGACCACCTCGCTCAGCCGGTGCAGGCTTTCGGAAACCGCATATCGACGCTGCAATTCATAAAAGAGGAAGGTCACGGCGAGTTCGTCGTTGGGGTTGGAAATCTCGCCTGAGTCGCTGGTCTCAAGATTCTCGATATCCTCGCTGTTGACCTCAACCGTCACCTCGTCCTTGAACTCCTGGGCCGCCTTGACAACCGATTCGCGGAAGTTGCGTTTGACCGCTTCCGAGGTCTGACCGACCTCGCGGTCGAACGCGGTTTTCGTCATGGCTTTGCCGGTCGCGTCGGTGCCGCTACTGGACTCCGAGCTGAGGTTGAAGTTCGTCTTGGTATTGGCCTTGCGGACGATCTCCTCTTCGGCGCGGGCGGTAGTGGACATTTCGTCCTTGCGTACGCGCAGGTGGTTTTGTACCTCGCGCTCGGCGCGCTTGTGCTGTCGCTTGACGGTGCGCGTGTACCGCTGCACCTCCTTGGGAGCCAGGGTGATGGTCTTCGCGAGCCTTCCCGCCTGGTACATCGTCGGCACCCAGCGTTGGCGGTACGTCACGAGCACACCGAAATTGACACTGCGTTCGCGCCGGTTTGCGGCGAAGGTGGTGAAGGCGTATGGCTCCTGCATGCGCTGCTCTAGTTCATCAAGCAGATCTGGCAGGCGCTCAATTGGCGTGAGCGGCTGAAGGTCACTGAGGTGTGTGGTCAGCAGACCGTCAAGAATGCCGAAAGAGGCAAGCAGGCTCTGGCTTGCCCGCGCCGACCCACCTGGTGGCGGCACGGATCGTGTGGCGATCTTAGGCGAAACGGTGGCGCGGCGCGCGGCAAGTTGAAGCGCCGCCGCCTCGCGCCTCAGACCGCGCACCGGATCGACGATGATTCCGTCGCGGGGCGGTTGCCCGCCCGCGAGTACGATCTCGTTATAGGCGCTCTCGGCAATGTCAAGCACGCCCTGATCGATCGCCTCCTGCCAAACGTGACGAAAGGCCACCTGAAGATTGTGAAAGTCGTAAAAAGCGGGAGTATCTGCGGGGCTCGGCTTGAAGGCGAGCTCCTCGATTGTTTGCCGTACCGTTCCCTGTGTGGCGCGCGGTTCGAGGCCAGCAAGCACGGCCTCTTCGGGCGAGGTCATCGTATCGACGAGTCGCGCGATAAATCGCGGCACGTCGCTCGAAGCGATCGGCTCGATCCCATTGCCCAGGCGATCCTCTGGTTCCAGAGCAGGGACGGGCGGTGATGCCCCCGCAAGTGCGGCGAGCGCCTCAGTTTCGCGCGGCGATGGCGCACGCCGCACCACATCGGCGGGATCTGTGCGCAGGTACGTGGGTCCGGCCTGCGGGGCTTGCTCAGCTCCGAGAGCCATCCGCAAATCCGCAGCAGAGATGTTCAGATCGCTGTCGAGCTTGTCGCGAACGGCCCCTGCCTGCGCCTCGGTCAGCGCGAAGCGCGTGACGGCACGCGGTCGCCTGCCCTTCGGGCTGATCACCTCCTTAAGATCGCGATCGACCACCACGCCGTGCGTTGCTTGTACCGAGGCGTCTGCCGCAACGAAGGTCTCGGAGCCGCGCTGCTGCGGGCGAACCGAGCTGAGGCGATCGGCCAGCGCCGGTCTGATCTCATCGCGAAAGGCCGTCAGCTCGCCGCGCGCCTGGGCCACCCGCACAGTCACGGCTTCTTGTGCCACGCTGGCTACCTCAAGGTCGCGTCTGGCGCGCGCGGTCAGGCGTTGGCGCATGCGTTCGGGCGGCTCGACAATACCTTCGTCGGCCTCGCCCGGAAGCGCGATGCCGTTTTTCTCAAGATCGGCGGCTGGGATACGGACGTAATAGGCCTCGCTCGCGCTGGCGTTCTTGCGCACCGTGGGCGCGACGAAGAGCGGCTCGCGTGCATCGGCGGTTTCTTCGGGCGGCGAGACGGTGAGGAGCAATTGCACACGGGCCCTTGCGTCTCCTGCTGCAGTGCTGGTCTCGTACTCGATCCTAAATCTACCCTCGGCGTCGGTGATGGTGGACGCCAGCCGTAACCACGCATCCTGCGGCAGAGTGGTCGAACCCGTCGTGGAGTTCACGTCGAAGGCAACCACCAAAAGATTGGGGATACCGCGCCCCGTCTCGCTGACGATGACGCTTCCGACTACCGTGTTCATAGGGAACCTCCGAGCGTCTATCCGGTCTGACTGAGGGTGGCACCCGAAACAGTGGGAGTCTGATCCTGTGCCGGTGAGCGCTCGAACGGTGGCGAATCGGTTGGAGCTGTTGACCCAGCATCAGGGTACGCTGATACCGTGATCGGGCCGTGACCACAGGCGACTCACGTGCAAAAGGTTGCATGTGGGCGGCGAGTGAACCTGGCCGCTCCTGTGTGACGACAACCTGCGGGGTCAAGGTCCTGCGCGCGTTGGGCGATGGCTTGGGCGAGGGCGTTCATGGGGGAAGTCTATTCGAGCAGAATGATGGAGCTCCTGGCGTTCACAGGAGACTGACCGAGGGCAGTAAAGCCCCCTCTGCCAGCCCAGGGACGCTCAACAGACTTCGGAGCTCCATGTGCAGCTGTGAATATATACACTATTTTCCTGCTTAAATTAGTCAAGTTACCCCGTAAAAGCCGGAGCCGGAGATGCAGCGGCACAGGATCATAAGCCTACGCAATGGCATAGCCCAGTGTCCTTTCAACGCTTGAGCAGGAGGCTGGGGCACGAAAAAGGACGGGGGAGAGGAAAGAGGGGCGTGGAATGATGGGAAGCTGTATATATTCGATGTGAGGCATGCTTCAATCCACGGCCCACCCGAAGGCAGGCCGAATCCGCCGTGAACTCGGCAAAGCTCATCCCGGACGCCCGCGTTTCAATCCACGGCCCACCCGAAGGCAGGCCGAATCATGCGGGGGAAGATCGCCGCCGGACGGGTAGGTTTCAATCCACGGCCCACCCGAAGGCAGGCCGAATCCCGGTCGGCACGCCCCCACCGGCCCCCGACCACATGTTTCAATCCACGGCCCACCCGAAGGCAGGCCGAATCTCAAACGCCCTGTACTCGTCCTCGGCTTGCCGCTTGTTTCAATCCACGGCCCACCCGAAGGCAGGCCGAATCCCCCACGAGCGGGCCGTGTTCTGCCTGCTGATTGTTTCAATCCACGGCCCACCCGAAGGCAGGCCGAATCGGGCGGACTTCTGGAGGCTTCACCATGATTGATAGTTTCAATCCACGGCCCACCCGAAGGCAGGCCGAATCCGCTGCCCCCGAAAAAGCTCACGATGTCCTCGTGGTTTCAATCCACGGCCCACCCGAAGGCAGGCCGAATCGCGTGAGCGAGGTGGGCGGCCCGGCGGCGTACCCCGAGTTTCAATCCACGGCCCACCCGAAGGCAGGCCGAATCACGGCAACGGGCAACTGCACCCGCTCGAAATCGGCATGTTTCAATCCACGGCCCACCCGAAGGCAGGCCGAATCCTGACGGCGCTGGCCCTGAGTCCGCTGTGCCGGGTGTTTCAATCCACGGCCCACCCGAAGGCAGGCCGAATCCGGCGACCCATGCCGCCGATTTCCACGTATCAGACGTTTCAATCCACGGCCCACCCGAAGGCAGGCCGAATCCCGAGCGGCAGTGGTGTTACTTCAACGCCCTGATGGTTTCAATCCACGGCCCACCCGAAGGCAGGCCGAATCCTGATCGAGCGTCTGAGCATCCACGCGCCCGTGTTTCAATCCACGGCCCACCCGAAGGCAGGCCGAATCTGGGGCAGGTGGCCGGGGAACTGGGGGAGATGCTGTTTCAATCCACGGCCCACCCGAAGGCAGGCCGAATCGCTGACCCTCACCGAAACGTCAGCGGGCGTGGTGGTTTCAATCCACGGCCCACCCGAAGGCAGGCCGAATCCGCATTGTCGGCCCCGGCCTGGACACCGACGCATGTTTCAATCCACGGCCCACCCGAAGGCAGGCCGAATCCCGCACGTCGAGCATCCCGCCCACCCCACCCCACCGTTTCAATCCACGGCCCACCCGAAGGCAGGCCGAATCCCCGGCACCCTGACGCGCACGCTGATGAACCGCGTGTTTCAATCCACGGCCCACCCGAAGGCAGGCCGAATCACCGGCGCGCTGGCGACCTCGACCGCGCTGGCCTCGTTTCAATCCACGGCCCACCCGAAGGCAGGCCGAATCGGCACCACTGCCCGCCGCTACCGGGTGGCCGGATGTTTCAATCCACGGCCCACCCGAAGGCAGGCCGAATCCGGGCGCGCTGCTCGGCGACCAGCAGTGCCAGGGTTTCAATCCACGGCCCACCCGAAGGCAGGCCGAATCCCCAGCCCGGCCCTGTCGGCGGCCCTCAATGGGGTTTCAATCCACGGCCTACCCGAAGGCAGGCCGAATCAGCGCGTGCGGGCCAGCGTGTCCTTCATAGATGGTTTCAATCCACGGCCCACCCGAAGGCAGGCCGAATCCCTGGGTCTCCGCCCGCCCCGCGTCCGAGCGCGTGTTTCAATCCACGGCCCACCCGAAGGCAGGCCGAATCCGGTGGTCCACAGGCCCAGGCCCGAGGCGTTGGTTTCAATCCACGGCCCACCCGAAGGCAGGCCGAATCGCCCCGGGGGGGCGTGCTGAGCTCCTCCTCATGGGTTTCAATCCACGGCCCACCCGAAGGCAGGCCGAATCGCGTGAGCGTGCGCCCCAGCGCCGAGCTGGAGGAGTTTCAATCCACGGCCCACCCGAAGGCAGGCCGAATCCGCATACGCGGACGCCATGCACTTTCAGCTTACGGTTTCAATCCACGGCCCACCCGAAGGCAGGCCGAATCCCGTGGCGCTGCTCATCTACATCGGCGCGATGGCGTTTCAATCCACGGCCCACCCGAAGGCAGGCCGAATCCACGGCCGCCGCTATGGTCGACGCCCTACCGCATGTTTCAATCCACGGCCCACCCGAAGGCAGGCCGAATCCGCGTACCTCGCGAGGCTCCAACATGCGTATTGTTTCAATCCACGGCCCACCCGAAGGCAGGCCGAATCGCCGGCCGCCCGGTACAGGCCGGCGCGCGCCCAGGTTTCAATCCACGGCCCACCCGAAGGCAGGCCGAATCGTCGAGGGTCGAGGGGCCAGCAGGCCGGTCGAGGCGTTTCAATCCACGGCCCACCCGAAGGCAGGCCGAATCCGATGCCGCGCGCATGCCAGGCGGCCAGCTCGTCGTTTCAATCCACGGCCCACCCGAAGGCAGGCCGAATCTGAAGCCCCCCAGCCCCCCAGCCCCCCCCACCGACGTTTCAATCCACGGCCCACCCGAAGGCAGGCCGAATCGTCGGTCAGGCCCTGCATCATCACGGGGGGCAGGTTGTTTCAATCCACGGCCCACCCGAAGGCAGGCCGAATCCGATTTCAGCGAGGCGGGGCAGGCCGTCAAAAGGGTTTCAATCCACGGCCCACCCGAAGGCAGGCCGAATCTTGGTGTAGCGCCAGGTGATCGAAACCCCGTAGTTTCAATCCACGGCCCACCCGAAGGCAGGCCGAATCATGCGCCCGCCGTAAAAGGTGTTGTCGTTGCACCATGTTTCAATCCACGGCCCACCCGAAGGCAGGCCGAATCCGCGAGCAGCGTGGCGCAGGTCGCCGGGTAGGTTTCAATCCACGGCCCACCCGAAGGCAGGCCGAATCCCCCCATCTGCCCGACCCACTGGGGCGCGGCGATGTTTCAATCCACGGCCCACCCGAAGGCAGGCCGAATCGCATCATCGTCGACCAGGGCCACGACTTCGAGGTTTCAATCCACGGCCCACCCGAAGGCAGGCCGAATCGGCTGGCCGACCCGAAGGCCCCGCACTTTGAACTGTTTCAATCCACGGCCCACCCGAAGGCAGGCCGAATCTGGTGGCTGTTGGAATACGTCCCAGACGGCAGTCCCACGTCAGTTTGCGCGAACTGCTCGCAGAAGTCCACTTTTGTGGGCAGGTGTCGTTGTTCTGTTGTCATGCAGCGCGTCCAGAACGGACTTTTCGAATTGCGCGAACCCCCCTGGGTTTTCGTATGTGCGGAGGGTTCGCGTTTACAGGATCAGGGGGTCACTAAAGTTCACGTACTGGTCGCGGCCGTAAGCTTCCACAAAGCTGTCGCGGGGTTGCCGCAGGCGGTAGAGGCGGATGCTGTCCTCCGTCGGATCCAGAATGTCCAGCAGTTTCTGCCGCAGTGTCAGCAGTTGTGTGTCTGTCACACTCACCTCGAATACGCTGTTCTGCACACGTTGTCCGTGCGCGACGCAGACCTTCGCCACGCGGCGCAGGCGGCGGCGTCCACCTTCAGTGGTCGTGGCGACGTCGTAGCAGACGAGTAGGTCGATCATCTGTGCAGGTACGGCGGGTAGTGGGAGCGGTCCCCGCGCAGGTGCTGCGCCATCAGGCGGGCCTGCACGTGCGGAATCAGGCCCAGCGGTGTCTTGCGGGCGGTCAGGGGGTGCGTGACTTCCTCCTTGCGGCGCTCCGTGAGGTGCGCGAGGATGGTGCGCCGGGCGTCTTCCGTGATGGTCACAGCGCCTCCTTCGTGCTGCTGGAAGTCGCGGGGCGTGAGTTGCTGGCGGTTGATGAGGGTCAAGATGGCGCGGTCGGCGGTGGCGGGCCGCAGTTCCTCCATCAGGTCCAGCGCGAGGCTGGCCCGTCCGGGGCGCAGGGCGTGTAAGAATCCCACCTGGGGGTCCAAGCCGACGCTCTGAGCCGCGCTGGCGCAGTCATTGGCGAGGATGGTGTACACGAAATTCAGCAGGGAATTGATGGGATCACGGGCGGGACGCCGGGTGCGTTCCGTCAGCCAGAAGAAATCCCGGTTGGCGCGGATCATCAGCGGGAAGACTTCCCAGTAGGTACGGGCGGCGGCCCCCTCGACGCCGCGAACCTCGTCGACGGTACCGGTCAGGGGGAGGACGCCGATCTGCGCGTTGATGTCCCTGGCGGCCTGACGAAGCAGGTCCGGGTCGCTGTCCTGCACCTCGCGGGCGGCACGCATCAGGGTGGTTTTCTGGTTCTGGAGTTTCCCGGCGGCCACGAAGCGCGCCACGGCCAGCGTCCGGTCAGGGTCGCAGGCCGCGGCGTGCTGCGCGGTGCGCAGCAGAACATTCCCGCTGACCGGGGTCTCGGTACGGGCCATGAATCGCCCAAACTCCGTGAGCCACGTGACAGGTTTGTGGTCGCGGGCCAAGCGATGAATCAGGTACGGGGAGAGCAGCACGTTCCCGAACACGACGATGCCCTCAACGTGATGCAGGGGAATCATGGCTTTGCGCTGGCGTTCCACGTCCACGCGGATGTTGTCGGTGTCCAGGTGCAGGTAACTGCCCTGCGTCTGTACGTACAGGGTGTTCAAGAGTTGCCTCAACGGTCCTCCAGGGTGGTGCTGAACGGGTCGTATCCGGGCGGGAAGGCGCGGGGCGCGAACGGCTCGCATTCGTCGAACAGGCTGCACAGACGGCAGCGGTCATCCGCAGCCGGTGGAGGCAGGACGCGGTCGCGCAACAGGTCGCGCACGCCGTCACGGGCGACCAGGACAGCGGCGCGCAGGTCGGGCGTGAACGACACCTCGCGCCGCCTGTGGCTCCCGGCGTGGTAGATGAACCCGGCGGGGATGCTGGTAGTGAACATTTCCTCCAGACACAGGGACTGCGCGCACAGCTGCACCTCCTCGGCGAACTTGCCGAGCTTGTGGGTTTTCGGGGCTTTGCTGGATTTGTATTCGACGGGGCGTGGCGTTCCATCTGCGAGGATCTCCACCACGTCCGCCACTCCCGCAAGCCCATGTTCACGCGAGACAAGAGGAAGGGAGCGGAGTGTTATCACTCCGTCCCGTTCCTCCGTTCCCCCACCGTGCACCCGCTGGTGCTGCTGCTGACCACGCTTGGTGTACACGTTCTCGGCCCACTCGCCTTCAATGTGCACCAGCGCGAAGCGGCGCGGGCAATATGTGTAATGCGTCAGCCCTGACAGGGGAATGGGATCGTCGGTCATGGCTTACCCCTGCCGGGATTGCCAGCCGCCCCCGAATTTCTCGGCGTCCCACGCGTCCAGGTCCAGCACCTCGACGCCAGCGGGCAGCCTGCTCAGGTCGAGTTGCACGCTGTAATCACCGAACTTGCGAGCGGGTTGACTCTCGTCCACCAGCTTGACGCTGACCATCTGTCCCAGGTCCAGCAACTTGTGCGCGGGGGTACAGCCGAGCATGGCCTGCCGGGCGCGCTGTTGCGCGTCGCTGTCAGTGCCGACGTGTCGGAACACGAACAGGCGGCGGCTGCTCATCTGGCCCTTGCTGGCGCTGCGGTCATGCTCGTACATGTTCAGCAGACCCTCGAGCAGCAGTTTCAGGTCCGCCTCGCTGAAGCCCGTTCCGGCGGCCAGGTGGGCGCTGACGAAGCCTTTTGCCGCGAACAACCCGTACGGGATCAGGCTCTTGCGGCCCATCGTGCGGAGTTTGTCCTCATCCTGTTCCGCTTCCCACTTCAAGAAGTCCTCGACGGTCTTCGCATTCTTGATGTCCTCGGCCACGGCGCCGCGGGTGATGCTGGCCTCAATGGCGAACACCGGGTGGACGCTGCGAGCGAAGGTCACCTGCACGGGGCCGCGCACCTGCCCGGCGTTCGCGCCAGTGCTCATCACTGCTCCGAAGGTGCGCACGTCGTAGAAGTTGGTGCACATCCAGCGGCGTCCAGCATCCACATCCGCCTTTTTCTTGCTGGTGCCGCCGCCGCTTTCCTGTTTGGCACGGAAGATCTCGCGGTTCAGGTTCGTGCCGTGCTGAATGAAGATCTGCTCTCCGGCGACCTGCGCGTAGTTCCGCAGGCGGCGTTTGATGGCCACGTCGGAGATCAGGCCGTGACCGTCTTCCGGGTCGACGCGGGGGGCGTTGCCGCTGTCCGGGTCGCCGTTCGGGTTGCCGTTTTCCACGTCCAGCAGCAGCAGGAATTCGTAGCGGTTGCGGATGGGGTCAATTGGGTTGGTCATGGTCATTCTCCCTTGTCGGTGTCGAGGAGGCTTTGGGGCGCAGTGGCGGGTCCAGGGTGAGCGGCGTCGGCTTGGTTCTTTGCGGCAGTTTCCTTGCGGGTGGCGACGCTGTGAGCAAGTTGCTGGTAGTAGCCCAGCGCGAACAGGCTCTGTTCTTCCAGTGACAGCGTCCTGGGCGGCTGCTTACCCAGCGCGGACCACACCGACGCGATTTCCTCATCAAGCCGGAAGGCCAGTCCCGGCTTGTCCCGTGAAATCTTCGCCAGGTGATGCTGGCTCAGGCGGGTCAGGCGGCCCAGGACCAGGGCGGGTGTGCTGCTGGCCGCGCCGTAGTAGCGCTGCACCACTCCGGCGTTGATGTCGTCGCCCTGCGCCTCCTGCACGTTCGCCAGGAGGTACATGAGCCGCCCGCAGTGATACGCGGGGCTGGGGTGCTTAGGGTCAACGCTGCTATGCATGGAATAACCTCCTTGATTTCTGGCCTTGCGGACGTGATACGCCCGTAAGATGGCCATGCGGATGTAGATGCGGCCCTTCTCGATGCCGTCACCGTCCCGTCCGAGCGCCTCGGTGAACGCGCCCGTCATGACGTGCGATTTGTGTGCTTCCATGACTTTCGCCACGGCCGGGAAGGGGATGGGCATGTCGGGGTCAAGTGCGGCCCGCCACAGCGGCAGCTGCAGGTTGCGGATGGGTTTCAGATAATCGTCCATGCTGGTGGACGCCGGTTTCGGACGCTGCACATTCGTCAGCAGGGAAAAGAATTTCGGCCGGTTGGCCCGTCTGCCACTCAGGTTCGTGATGGCCAGGTCGTCGAACCACGTCGCCACCGCAGCGGCCAGGTGGTCCAGACTGCCGGTCTTCCAGTCGCGCACCATGGCGCGGCCCGAAGCGCCACTGATCGCCAAGGCGAAATACTGCGCCGTGACGCTCTCCGGCCGCTCGCCCCGGCGGATAGCCATCAGGAGTTTCTGCCCACGCTGCTGCGCGACCGCTTCCTGCTGCTCGGGCATCTGCGCGGCCAGCACGACCTCGTTTTCATCCACGTCATCCAGATTCAGTGCCTCCAGCACTTCCTCTCCGAGCCTGGCGGGATCCGCGATCGCGGCGATGAGTGCCTGCCCTTCAATCTGCCGGTGGTCGAACCACGCGGCCACCTTCATCTGCCCCAGGATGAGCGCGCGTTCCAGCAGGTTTTCCAGCGCAGCGCGGTACGCGGCGGCGTTCTCCGCGGAGACGGCGCCGTTCTCGCCTGCGTTCAGGCCATACGATCCGAACGCTTCCTTGTCGTATCCGACAAGCGAGGCCCCCATGGCGATGGCGCCCACGCCCAGCTTGGTCAGTTTCGGGTGGGTGTTGGCAGGCGTGACCGGTTGCCCCGAGGTGAAGTCCAGCATTCCCCCGCCGTCCGTACTGCTCGCGCGCCCGAAGGCCTCGCGCCGGAAGCTGCGCCACCAGGCGTGCCACAGGTCGCTGCCCAGCAGGTCAGTGTCGCCCACCGTGAAGCTGAGCTTATCGTTGGGCTTGGCACCATTCCGCGCCAGTTCGGCACGCAGGAACGCCAGCTGGGTCTCGTCTGTCAGTACACTCAGCAGTTCAGTCAACTCGGGAACGTTCGCCGAGGCCCGCCGCAGCAGTTCGAGGTAGCTCGGGTGCTTCTCGACGAACTTGGCGAGGTCCGCCTGACTCCGGTCGTCGGTTTTCACGTTGCCGTCGCGGTCTAGGGCGGGTAGGAGTGCCAGCACGCCGCACGTGTCCGCCAGGAAGTGCGCTGCCTGCGGCTTTCCCAGCACCCTCGGTAACGCCATCAATTCCGGCTGACTCATCTCCGGGCAACGCGGGTAACTGGTGCCTGTTCTTCCATCACCTACGACTCCCGTCAACTTGCCGCCGGACACGTGGGCCATCCAGCGGATTTCCTTCGGGGCGAAGCCGGGTTCCACAGTCAACCCCGCGTGCTGCGCCTGCCGCACCAGGGCCGCGAGCATCAGTTCACCCCCGGCTTGTGAACAAGGGGACTGTGGTACTTGGGGACGGTCAGGACGCCGCTCTCGATGCTCGCCTCGAACAGGCTGATGCTAGGCGCGTCCGTGTTCGAGCCGGGGCGGGACAGGTCGAACACGTCGTACAGCATCCAGCCGATGTCCTCGGTGTGCTTCGTCGGTAACTTCCCGGCCCCGGACCCGAGTTCGAACGAGGCCGCGAACTCCCGGCAGCCCAGGTACGGCTGGTAGATGCACTGGCCTTTCGAGGCGCGGCGTTCGAAGCTGCGTTCTATCTTCTGCCGCAGTCCGGCGTCCTCGCGGAACAGCACGGCCCGCCCGTGAAGGCGGTAATGCGGGCGTTTCAGGGCCATCGTCTGGCGTTGCGTGCGGCCTTTGGCGTCTGTTCCCAGGTCGTCTTTCGTGCCGTCCGCGTAGATGGGGGTCAGTTCTGCCGGGTTCTTCATCCACTTGCCCACGCTGGCGCCGCTGATCTTTTCCTTGACCTCGTTGCGCATCAGGGCGACGTACCGGATGGGTTCCAGAATCTCGATCTTCGTGATTTCCCAGCGGTGGGCGGGTTTCTTGGTTTCTTTGTCGAATTCCAGGTAGATGGCGTCGAAGATGTTCCGCGCGGCGCTGGGCGTGATGCACGGGTAACTGAACCGCTCGACTTTCAGTTCCGGGCGGGTGAAACACCCGTAGTCTCCCCAGACTTCCAGCGTGAACGTCTGACCGGGACTGCGTTCCTTCGTCATCGGGCCTCCTATTGGTTGAACGGGTCGGCGCTGCCGCCGTCGGGCAGGTAGCCGAACATGTGTTCGTCGTACGAACCGTCGTGTGCCAGGTACCAGTCGGGGGCGGGTTGAGGCAGGGCACCTCCTCTGGGGCGGTAGTTGACGGGTTCCAGGTGTGCGGGCAGGGTGCCGTCGCGTCCACGGAAGACGGAGACGGTGTACAGCTGCGCCCGTTTCATCCAGTGGCGGTCGATGCCGTCCTGGCGGGCCTTGTTGATGAGTGCCCGGCCTTCGCCGTAGGGCACGACCACGTTCACGCTGTCGTTGTTGATCAATCGGTACAGCGCGGCCACTTCGGGGTAGTCCTGCCGCTCGACCGCCTGACGCAGGACCTCGAGGTGGGTGGATTCATACCGCCAGAGTTGCTCGTAGAAGCGGCGGAAGGTGGCGGGGTCGTCCAGGTTCAGGCCGCCCGCGCGGTACATGGTCAGGGCGACCTGCGCTGCCCTGCGGTACGCGGGCGTGGGGTACTGCTCGTCGGACGGCAGGAACACGCGCAGTTCGCCGCTGGGACGTTTCTTGTGGCGGTTGCAGCGCCCGGCGGCCTGCGCGATGGAGTCCAGTGGCCCCAGGGCACGGAGCACGGTGGGGAAGTCCAGGTCGACACCTGCCTCGACGCACTGGGTGGCGATGACGCGCACGTCTGCGCCCGACTTCAGGTCGGCGCGGATGCCCGCCAAGATCGTGCGGCGGTGCGCGGGGCACAGGTAGGTGGACATGTGGCGCAGTCCGGGTATGCCTTCCAGAGATTTCACCAGTTCCAGCGCGTGCTTTCGCATGTTCACGATGGACAGCACCTGCGGTTCGGCGCGCACCCAGTACTGCACGGCGCTCCACTCGACGCTCTCATCCAGGTGCCAGACGGGATTCACGCGCCTGGAACGCTCGAACAGGCGCAGGCCGGGCGGGGCCATCTCGCGGGGGTGCCAGCCGTCGTTCAGGCCCGCTTCCAGCACTTCGCTGCTCAGGGTGTCGAAGGCAGGTTGCGTGGCGGTCGCCATGACCACGACCGCACCGTATTTCTCACTGGTCAGGCGTGACAGGGTTTTCAGGGTGGGGACGGCCAGCGCGACGGGCAGCGTCTGCACCTCGTCCATCAGGATGACGCTGTGGGCCAGACGGTGCAGTTTGCGGCAAGCGCCGGGCCTGTTGGCGTGCAGGCTCTCGAGGAGTTGCACGCTGGTCGTGATGATGATGGGGGCGTCCCAGTTCTGCACGAACAGTCGGGCGTCCGGGCCGGGCTGGCGGGCCTCGCCGTCATCCTGGCCGCCCTGGCTTTCATCACTGCGAAGTCCGGCGAGGCTGTGGTGCTCCAGCACGAATTCAGGCGGGAATCCGGCGGCGCTGAACAGGTTGCGGTACTCCTCGACCGTCTGGTCGAGAATGCTCAGGAAGGGCAGCACGACCACGATGCGCCGGATGGGTTGACCGGACGCCTGCACAGCGGCCGCCCTGGTCAGTGCGAACAGCAGCATGGCGAATGTCTTGCCGCTCCCGGTTGGGGCGGTCAGTGTCCACAGTCGGTCGTGTTCCAGTCCTGCTTCCCGGCAGGCCTGCATCAGGTCGGCGCGGAGCTGACGTGTCTCCTCAGGGACGTCAGTATTCGCCCCCAGCCCGCTCAGTTTGGCTTCCAGGGCACACAGGGCGCGGGCGGCGTCCAGACCCTTGTTTACCGGACGTGGAAGCGTGCCGTCCAGCCGCATGGCGTCCTCGGTATCCAGGTAGTCGGCGTCCACCAGTGCGGAGAACAGCATGCGGGTATCCAGCATCTCAGCTGCTCCTTGCCCGCTTCGCAGTTCTGGTTTTCTGGCTCCCACCGGTGTGACCCCGTCCGCCATGAGCCGACTCAGAAGTAGTTTGAAATTCGTTACATGGGGTTCGGACTCAGTCAGACGCAGTTCCAGGGGATGACTGGCCTTGAGGCTTTCCAGCGTGAATTCATCAAGGGCATCCTTGTTTCCCTGCTGTAGGCCGATATGGTGTCCTTGAACGACCAATGCCAGCGCTGCATCACGGTAATGATGCTTGGCAAAAAATGCTCCCACAGACCAGTGATCGAGTCCGCGTTCCTTCCCTTCCAGGCGCTTCTGGAACAGTTCGCCGTACTTGCCCAGGTCATGCAGCTGCCCTGCCAGTTCAGCGCGCGGGCCCTCTCCGAACGCCTCAGCGTTACGCCTGGCGCGGTCAGCGACGTTCAGGGCGTGGTCTTTCATCAGTTGCCAGCGGGATTTGTCGTGCGGCGGGTCGTTAGGGTTGGTGTGCCCGTAGAAAACGGTCATTCCAGTCTCTCCTCCCTGTTCAACGTCGGGCAGACCGAGCATTTCCAGCCAAGGTTGTGCACCTTATTTGTTGTCATACCGGAGTCTCTCCCATGGGCGCGTCAGTTCGTGCCGCATGTGAGGCAGCGGCCCGCAGTTCGCTCAGCCACTACGCGCGGGTGTGATCCGGTCCGAGGATGCTCACGCGGGAGCCGAAGCTCAGGATCCACGGAATGACCTCACGCGACAGGCCGCTGCTGTCTTTTTCAAGGGAGTCGCTCACTGGAGGCGACGCGATGAGCGACGACCAGAAATCCGGAATCATCCGGGTGGTCAAGACGGGCGGCTTCACGGTGCTCGACAACACCGCCGCCAACGACGAGCGTCTGAGCTTCAAGGCCGTGGGAATCCACACCTACCTGATGACCAAGCCCGACGACTGGCAGGTCTACGGCTCCCACCTGGCCAAGACCCACAAGGACGGCCGCGACGCGGTGTACGCCGGACTCAAGGAGCTCGAGGAGTGCGGCTACCTGATCCGCAGGGTCCTTCGAGATGAATCGGGCAAGATCGTCGGCCGTGAGAGCGTTATCTTCGAGCGTCCCCAGGCAGCCCCGGAAAAGCCGTCCAGGACGCGGGGTGAACCGTATTCCGGAAAAGCCGCATTACGGGAAAGCCGTGTTGCGGAAAACCCGGAGCTACTAAATACTGACTTACCAGTAAAGACTGACGAACAAGAATTACTGACTTTCTCTCCGCTTCGCGTCGAGCCCGAGGCCCCACAGCCGACGGGCACCCTGAAGGAGCGCATGCTCGCCCTGAAGGCCAGGAAGCGGGACACGACACGAACCCCTTCAGCGCTTCACGGCGAACAGGTGGTGGGCAGGGCAGCCGACGACGCCGAAAGGGCCACCCCCACTGCGGTGAAGGCGAACGCCCCCAAGGCCCCCAACCCCGTTGCGGGCCCCCCTTCCCCCGCGGTCCCGGCCGGGAAGCCCGCGAGGAAGAAGGCCGAGAAGACCGCGCATCCCCGGCACGGTGAGATGTGGGACGCCATCAAGACGGCGCTGTACGGCGACGTCAAGGTCAGCAACGCCTCGCTGATCGGCAAGGAAGCCACCACGCTGCTCGCCGAGGACCTGACGCCCGAGGACGTTCCGGCCCTGGTGGCGTGGCTGCGCGGGCTATACACGTACCGCAACCCCGGCGGCATGCCGCTCAAGCCGTACCACCTCAGCAGCAACCTCACCGAGTGGCGCGCGGCCCAGAAGGCCCCCACCGGACCCCGAGGCTCCACCAAGGTCGCCGACTATCTCGCCGAGAAATACGGAGAGGAGGAACTGTTTTGAACTATCCCCCCACCTGCCCGCTGTGCGGCTCCGAGCGCCTCACCGAAACCGGCCTGTACGCCTGTCTGATCGCCGACGAGGCGACCCCGCCGAACTGGACCGCGCGGTCCTGAGGGGCGCGCAGACCGAAGCGAACCGCCGCGCCTTCCTGGCCTCGCTGCCGCCGCGCTACGGGCGCTACGCCACCACCCCGGTCCCGGCCCAGGTGCTCGCCGCCAACCCCGAGCTGCGGGCCAAGCTCGAGCGCATGACGCCCCAGGGCTTCTTGTACCTCACGGGCGAGGCCGACGCCGCCAAGACCCACCTCGCGGTGCGTCAGGCCCTGCACCTGACCGAGGGCGGCGGCTCGGCGCTGTTCGTGGACGAGACCGACTACTTCGCCCGCGTGTTCGCCGAGTTCGGGGGCGGCCCGCCCGCGCCGGACCTGCTCGCCCCGGACGTGCTCGTCTACGACGACCTCGGCAAGCAGAAGCCCAGCGAGTTCGCGCTGCAAAAGCTCTACCACCTGCTCGAGATGCGCTGGTCCCATGAAAAGGCCCTGATCGTCACGAGCAACTTCACGCCGCGTGAGGTGGTCGCCCGCCTGACCGACGACGAGGTCGTGGGCCACGCCATCTACTCGCGCCTGATGGCCGGTCAGCTCGCAGGCATCCGGCGCGGCGCGGGCGGCCGCCAGGGAAGTGCGCTGTGACCGCCCTCACCGCCTCCACTCCGCAGGCCCGCTTTCTCGGCAACGTCCTCGAGCAGGCCCGCGCGTTTCGTCACGACGCCTTAGACGACCTGCGCGACGCCGTCGGGGGCCTGGAAAGCGCCATGTTCACGGGCGGCGACCAGCGCCTGTTCACCGCCATCACCGAACTGCTCGACGAGGGCCGCGTGCCCACCCCCGCCGCCGTGCGCACCCTCAAGCTCGAGGGCTTCACCGGCGAGCACGCCGCGCGCTACCTGGATCAGGCCGGGCAGCTCGGCGAGTGGAGTTCCTACGTTCAGCCGATCCTCCGCGAACACACCCAGAAGGTTCTGGTGCAAGGACTCACCGAGGCGCTGCGGGCGGCCCAGGCGGGGCAGCTCGACGAGGCCCGCACCCTGGGTGCGCAGACCCTCGACGAGGCCCCTTCCTGGACCTCCCAGGCGCTGCACTACATCGAGGACTTCGCGGCCACCCAGGCCCCCGAGCCGCGCATTCCCACGCCGTGGCCGCGCGTCAACGAACACCTCGGCGGCGGACTGGGGTTTACCGGCAACAGCGTGGTCAGTCTGTGGATCGCCGACAGCGGCGTGGGCAAGTCGTCGGTCACCCAGCAGATGATTCCCGGGTGGCTCGCCGCCGGGCACCACGTCCTGTACTGCTTCGGCGAGGGGCGCCGGGACGACATCACCCGCGAGGTCACGCGCTTCCAGGCGGGTCTGGGCTATGCCGAGCTGAAGTTCGGCCAGGAGCAGGCCGTGCCGCGCACGCTGGACCGGTACGCCGCGGCGGCCCGGGCCCTCTCGGCGCTGCCGGGGCGGCTCGCGGTGTACGACGAGGAGTTCGACGGTCAGGCGGTGCGCGACCTTGCCCGCCGCTACCGCCGCCAGTTGTCGCGTGACCTCGAGGCGGGCGTGGCCCGGCCCGGGGCGCGGCTGATCGTGATCGTGGACAACATCGACTCGGCGGTGAGCTTTGACAGCAAACGCTTTGCCCGCGAGGACCAGGCCTACGAGTACGAGGCCAAACGCTTCGAGCAGGCGGCCAAGACCGAGGGCTACCACCTGATGCTGCTGTCGCAGACCAACGAGGACGGACGCCGCCGTCAGGGGGCGCCGGAGAAGTCGGACATCGCCCGCGCCAAGGCGCTGATGAACCGCGCGGCCTTCGTGGTGACGCTGCACCGCCCGGTGACCGACGCCGACCGCACGCAACAGGACAAAGACGGCGAGAAGGGACGCCGGGCGAGGACCTGGATCGCGGTGCGAAAAGCGCGCGGCGGGGTGCTCGCGGAACTGGAGTTCGAGACCAATGCCCGGACCGGTGAGTGGTATGACCCCCGGCAACCTGCCTTTTGAGACAAGGAGAAACCATGAATGACGCCACGGGCGCAGTGAGGAAGGGCGGCCACTACCGCCACAAGACGGGGGAGCTGTACCGGGTCCTGGACCGGGTCAGGCCGTCGGTGTTCGGCACCGGGGGCCACGCGGTCACGTTCTGGGTGAAGGCGTGCGGCCGCGCCAGGGGCTGCATCGTGACCGACAACTTCCGCCCGGGCGAGCCGGTGGTGCTGTACGAGCACGTGGACAGCGGCATGTGCTGGGCGCGCCCCGAGGCGCTGTTCGACGACCCCGAACGCTTCCAGTACGTGGGCGACACGCTGGAAGAAGCCCGGGGCAAGCTGTTTTCCGGCTCCCCGGCCCCCGCGCGCCCGTCGTGGGACGAGACCGGCATGGACCTGGCGCGGGTGTTCGCGCAGCGCAGCGCCGACGAGAAGTTCAAGGTCGGCGCCGCGATCCTGAGCAACACCTCACACGCGGTGGTGAGCCTGGGCGTCAACGGGCGCTACCCCGGATGCCCCACCGAGGCGCGCGCCGATGCGGGGCAGGGCAGGTCCGAGATGCTGCACGCCGAGCAAAACGCCATCGTGCGCTCCCGCTGGGAGCACGGCGAGAGCCACACCCTGTACGCGACCATGGAGCCGTGCCATGAGTGCGCGCTGCTGATCCTCGCCGCGCGCCACATCACCCGGGTGGTGTACGCCAAACCCTACGCCGGAGACGGAGTGCGCCGCCGGGGCAGCGAGATCCTCAAAGACGCCGGGGTAGAGGTGGTTCAGTGCGGGTGATCATCGCCGGAGGACGCGAGGTCACCGATCAGGCGGCGGTGGATCAGGCCATGACCGAGTCGGGCTTCACGGTCACGGCCGTGGTCTGCGGCAGGGCGCGCGGAGCCGACACCCTGGGTGAACGCTGGGCGCAGGCGCGCGGCATTCCGGTGGTTGCCAAACCCGCGGACTGGACCCGGTACGGCGCGCGCCGGATTCGTCCGCAACCGGGAAATGAGCGAGCAGGCCGACGCGCTGGTGCTGGTGTGGTCGGGCCGCTCGCCGGGCTCGCAGAACATGCTCATGGAAGCCGCCAAACGCGGACTCAAGATCCACCAGCACATCATCCGGGAGACAGACGCATGACCTTCGTCGACACGCTGCGGGAACTGACCCGGCGGCTGCCGGGACGGGTGCGCAGGCAAGGGGCCTGGATCGAGGTGCGGTTTTTCGACACATGGTGGACGGCATGCACTCCAAACGAGATCGTGGATTCGTTCCTCATGAACGTGGAAGCCGCCCTGCGCGAGGAGTGCCGCGCGCGCGGCTGGGACATTGAAATGGGCATCGGTGAGCGCTGCTGGGCCACCCTCTACCCGCCCGGGTGGCCCCGGCCCGAGCAGTTGCGCACCACCTTCGGGGACACCCCCGCCGAGGCGCTCTCGGGCGCCGTGCTCGCTGCGCTGGAGGCACGGACATGATCGCCGTGATCAAGACCGAGAAGAAGTGCGCGAGCTTCGAGGAGCTGCTGCGCCGCACGCACGCCGGGGAGGAGATGACCCTCGTGGCGGGCGGGCGGCGCTACACGCTCACGCCGGTGGAGCCGCCCGCCGTCACCCACACCACACCCCCCCCCAGGAGGAACACCCATGACTGAGCACCCCGAAACCCTGTACGCCACCGTGAACCAGGACGGCGAACGCTCCGACCTGTACCCCACCCCCGAGGCCGCCCTGGCCGCCGCAGAGGACCGCGCCGAGGTGGACGGCATCGCCACCCTCCACCACCTGAGCGTGGGCGCCCGGGTGCTGCGCGGCTGGGACGTCCGGCACCTGCTGTACGCCGCCGAGGAGAAAGACCCCCACGAAGACGTGGACGTGGCCCCCGACACCCTGGCCGACGACCTCGAAGCGCTGCTGCTCGACGACGGCACCGAGACCCTGGCGATGGGGGAGCTGTTCGAGGTCATGGTGGCGGCGATCAACACCTGGGCCGAGCAGCGCGGCCTGGTGTCGCACCGCTACGAGGACGAGGGCAACCTGGACCTGTCGTGGCAGGACGACGAGACGCCGGTCGGGGGGACCTACGCGCAGCTCCGCGCGCGGTTCATGGGCCGGCCGGCCGCGGCGGAGGACACCGATGACTGAGCTGCCGACCGTGACCGAGCCGTGGTTCCACAGCGTGCTCAACCCCCGCGCCGAGGACGTGCTGCTGGTCGAGCATCCCGGCATGAACGACCCCCAGTTCAGCGCCGAGTTCGAGGAGGGCGGCCTCTTTGACTTCGAAGGGTTCGCGCTGATCGTCGGCGAGAAGGGGACGTGGTGCGGGTCCGAGGTGCATCTGCCCCCGGACCTCGGGCTGCTGACCGTCTGCGACCGGGTGGACCGGCTGATCGGCGGCGACGCGCTGGTGCAGGCCTGCGAGGCCCTGCCGTACCTCTCGGAGTCCGGACCAGAGGGCGCGGCGCTGACGGCCCGCTGCGTGCAGGCGGCCATGGACAGCGGCCGGTGCGTGCGCCTGGTGCTCTCGGGGCACGACCGCCGCAACGGCTGGATCTTCCTGCTGCGCGCCGAGGACCTGGACCGCGCCCTGGACCTGGTGGCGGAAGACATCGCCGCGTGGAAACGGAGGGAGGAACACCCATGACTGAAGCCCTGAAGCTGCCCGTGATTGTGGCGGCCTGGCCGCACGACATGCTCAACCCCGACGCCGAGCCGGTGTATCTGGTGGAGCACCCCCACATCGAGGAGTTCGAGGGCGGCCCGGTGTTCGACGACGTGTACACCCTGGCGCTCGCGGGCGGCCAGAAGACGGAAGACGGCGAGTGCTTTCTGGACTCGGGGGCCCTGGACGCGCTGTGCGACAACGTGGACGCCCTGACCCGCAGCTCGGCGCTGGGAGAGGCCTGGACGGCGCTGCGCAGCCGCCCGCTCAGCCTCCGCGACGAGGTGGCCCTGGAGCAGCGCTGCGTTCAGGCCGCGATGGACAGCGGTCAGTGCGTGCGCCTGGTGGTGTCGGGCCCGGAGCGCGTCGAGGGCTGGATCTTCGTGCTGCAGCGCGGCAACCTGCCCCGCGCCCTGGACCTGGTGGCGGAAGACATCGGGCGGGAGGACGAGGAATGACCCTGGCCCGCAAGCTTGCGCGGCAGCGGGAGCGCGCCGCGCTGCGGGCCAGCCGCAAGGACCCCGACGCCCGCATCGGGACCCTGGTGGCCGAGCGCGGCGGCAACGCCGAGTTCGACGCGGTGGTCTACTGCCTGCTGCGGCAGGTGGAGGGAGACGTCGAGCTGGACCTCAGCGCGTACCGCCCCGGCAAGGCGGCGGCGTTCTGGCGCCGGGTCGCGGAGCTCGAGGGCGCCGACCTGGCGTTTCTCCGGGGCCTCGCCGCCGCCGGAAGCGGAGCGGGTCCGGCCCCGAAAAAAGCGGTGGGGGCTTCCCAGGCGCCCGCCTCCGGCCCCGCCGTCAACCTCCGGATCTGAAGGAGCCCGCCCCCGCCCCCATCCTGGGGGCCCCTTCCCCACCGGTCCCGGCCGGGACCACAGCGAGGTGAGCCGTATCGAGCGTATTCAGAAAGCCAAGAACACCTACCCCCTGGACGTGGTGGCCCACCGTCTGGGTCTGCGGACCGAGACCCGCGGCGGTGAGCTGTACGCCGTGTGCGCCAATCCCGACCACGCCGACCGCCACCCCTCCATGAACCTCTCGATGCGCGGCAAGTACGCGGGCAAGTTCAAGTGCTTCGTGTGCAACGCGCGCGGGGACGTGATCGACCTCGTCGCCCTGGCGCTCAAGATGACCACCCCCCAGGCGCTGGACTGGCTCGACGGCGAGTCGCGCCGCGCGCCGCTGCCCGCCCCCCGCGTGGTGAAGGGCCCGAACGTCCAGCCGCTGAACACCGACCTGACCAGCTTTGCCCAGGCGGCCTACACCCGGCGCAGCGACGCGGCGGCGCGCTGGCTGGTGTCGCGCGGGCTGGCGAGCGTGATGGACCTGTTCCGTCTGGGCTCGACCGACGCGCCGGGCTTCGACGTGGCGCTGCTGCCGCAGAACTACGACCGCGAGAACGGACGCATCTACCAGCACAAGAACTTCCTGAACCGCGTGGTCATTCCGTACATCGATCCCGTGGGGGTCAGCTACGTGAACGCGCGCGCGCTGGGTGAACAGAAACCCAAGTATCTCAAGCCCGCACGTCCGCAGGGCGGCGCCGTTCCGCCGTATCTGTTGCATATGATGCTGGAGATGAGCGAGCAGATCTTTGTCACCGAGGGAGAACTCGACTGCCTGTCGCTGCACGCCGCCTTGCCGGGGGTCGCCGCGTGCGCGGTTCCCGGAACCCAGACGCTGTCCGAACGCGACGAGCTGCTGTTCGAGGACCGCGAAGTCATCATCGTGATGGACAACGACGACGCGGGAATCAAGGCCAGAGCCGAACTGGAACGCCGGTTGCTGCCCTACGCCCGAAGCGTGACCCAGGCCTACGTGCACCCGGATTTCAGCGACGTGAACGAGCAGCTCGTCAAGCGCGGCAAGAAGTGGAGTGCGGGGTACTGGGAAGCGGTGCGCACCGAAGCCGCGGGCAAGAAGGTCTACCGCACCGCGCTGTAACACAGCACCTGGGAAAACACCTCGAACGACCCGGTTGCCCCCGACCTGCCAGGGCTGAATCTCCGCTGCCAGAAGCAGGCGGGCGGGTCCGGTCCGCTGAGTTCCTGAAGCCCTGGACCGTCCGGACGATCACCCGCTCCTCACCAGCAGTCTCCCTGGCACGGAACCCACCTGCTGGGGGCCTGAAAGTCCGGGAGGCTCCCGGACCTTCTGCTCCGCAGATTTCCCGGCAACGCCCCGAGGGTCCCGGTCGTCGCGCTCAGCGTGGGTCGGCCTTCTCCCGGAAGACTCCGTCGGGGCGACGACCGGAATACGGTGTTCCGTGGGACTGTCCCGGCCGGGACCCCGATTCAGGCTGACCGATCCCCGATCTCGACCACGTGCTCTCCCTGACCCAGGAGGCGGTGCGCTTCGGGGAACACACGTTCCAGCACCGTCTTCAGGAAGCGGGTGCTGGTATTACCACAGGTCACATACAGCAGCTGCGGGGGTGGTCCGAGACGAACCACCCGGTCGAGAAAGTCGGCGTCCTTCGACACGACCACCGCTCCAGCAGCCCGGGCCGCCCGGAAAATCTGGTCGTCACTGGCATCCCGGTATCCCAGGAAGCTGACGCTGTAGGCCTCCACACCGAAGGTCTGGGTCAGCCAGGGCGCGAGTTGGGGTGGCAGCTGGGCATCCAGCCAGTAGGAGGCCAGCGGCACTTCAGGCACTCAGACGCGGATGATTAAGATAACGCGCCGCGTACAGCAGCGCGGCATGAATGTCCTCGCGCTCCAGATCCGGGTAGTCGGCGAGGATTTCCTCCTCCCCCACGCCCTGACCCAGCAGGTCGAGCAGATCGCTGACCCGGATGCGCATCCCACGGATGCAGGGACGGCCCCCACACTGCTGGGGATGCACGGTGATCCGGTCCAGGGGGCTCATGCCATCAGTGTACCGGGCCAGACGGGTCATGCCCGCAAATTCACCAAGTTGGGCCCAGCCTCACCGGGGCCCAGCGCGTTGTCCAGAGCCATCAGTTGACTGTGTCCCAGGAGCGGCGCGTCCTGTATCCTCCCGCCCGGGCCCCTCATCGCAGCAGCAGCAGTTGCTCGACCGCTTCGTCGGTGCGGCTTTCTCCCCTGGGGATTCTTGGACAGCTCTGCCCCGGACTGCCTCTCCCCTCCCCCACCTCAATGTTCCTGTTTGCATCCGGCAATTCAGGCACCGACCGCCGCACAGATTGACGCTTTGGATCCAGTGACCGAGTTCCAGACATACGGCTCCTGGCCAGTCCTGATTGTTGACTTGTCTTGGTGTAGTACGGAAAAAAGATTGATACGAAAACATCATCAGCCGCCACGACGACATGCGATAAACACGGCATTCCGCAGCACTTTTCCCCCATTCGCAACGGTATTTCCCCCCATTCGCAACGGTATTTTTTCGGCTTTTCCCCCCATTCATGACGGTAGCCGTCTCTGCTTTCCCCCCATTCATAACGGCCTCTTCCCCCCATTCATAACGGTAGGCATCCCCCCATTCATAACGGGGAGAGGGCCGCGTTCCCCCCATTCATAACGGCAGACCTGCCCGCGTTCCCCCCATTCATAACGGCCCCTGACCGTACAGAAGAAAAGGCCCGCTGGGAGCGCCTTCTTACCGTAAATGCCCCATTTGTAACGGGGAGACCCCACACTGTCCCCCCATTCATAACGGCGTGGCGGGTTGGACGCCAGGCGGGTAGACTGGGGCCCTTCGGAGGGCACGTGTCCAACCAACCCGACCAGGAAGTGGTGCTGCGCGAGGACCTGAACGTCGGGCAGCTGGGCCTGATCTCCATTCAACGCAAGATCGCCCCGGACTACACATCCTGGCAGGTGGCCTTCGAACGGGCTGGAATTCCCAGCGAGATCGAATGCAACGGGGCCCAGAAATACGGGGTGCCGCACGGCATCGACAACGACTCGTACCTGGCCCTGCAGGAGCTCTACATCGAACAGGGGTGCCCTGAGGACGGGCGCGTCGGCTTCACGATGTACCGGTTGCTGCAGATGTGCGGGCTGGACGACAGCGGCGCCAACCGCCGCATGATGCGGCAGAGTCTGGAGCGCCTGAGCGCGACTCAGTACTGGATCAGCGGAGCGTGGCGCAGCCATGAGGACGACGACTGGGTGACGGCCGGCTTTCGGCTGATCGAGAAGCTGGTGTTCACGCGGGCGCGCAAGGACACGGAGGGAGCCAAGCTGATCACGGTGACGTTGCCGCGTGAACTGACCCGCAACATCCGCAACGGCTACTTCAAGCCGGTGAGCACGGCGCTACTGCGCCAGCTGGGCCAGCCTGCCCGCGCCGCCTACCGGGTACTGGACGCCCTGCGGCATGACCCGGTGGAACCTCAGTCGCGCACCGTCAGCCTGCAGATTTCGCTGATGGACCTCGCACAGCGCTGCGGGATCGCCAGCGACAAGCCCGACAAGATCAGGCGCACGCTCGATCCGATTCATCAGGACCTGCTCGCGACCGGCTACCTGCATGAGGTGCAGGTCACGGGCCGCGGGCGCAAGCAGATGGTGAGCTACCAGTTCGGACAACCGCTGGCTGAGCCGGAGGCCGAACTGGTGGACCTGCTCGTCGGCCTGAAGGTTCCGGTGGTGGCGGCCAGGAAACTGGCGCTCGACTACCCGCAGAATGTCCGGGACGGCGTGGCGCAGGCCCGGGCCATCCTGGCCCGCGGGTACCGGCCGCACAATGACGTCGGCTTCGTGCTGGACGTCGTGCGTTCTTACGGCAACGGCAAGTATGCCTGGCCAGAGGGTGCCCGGCTGCTCCGGTTGCTCGAAGCGGCCCCTGCGCGCCCGCGTCCACCGCAGCCCGAGATGCCCGAGGCCCCCCCATCCAGCGAGGATCTGGCCCGCACGCTCGCCTTTTTGCTGAAGGCGGAAGGCCTGCGCCGCGAGGATCTGGCCCGCCTGCCGCTGACCACGCTGCAGGACGTTCGTGGACGCGTGCTGGGGCGCTCGCCGGAGGACCGGGCACAGGCGGTTGCCGAACTGCGGACACTGCTGGCTGCCGCGGCGGGTACCTGAGGAAGTTTTATCGACAGGGCGTCCATCCTGCCGGGGTAGCATGGGGCAATGAAGGTGATCACGTTCTTCAACCATGCCGGGGGGGTAGGAAAATCCAGCTCTGCCCGGGACATCGGCTACACGTTGGGGCAGCTGGGTCACCGTGTCCTGTTGATCGACGCCGATCCCCAGGCGAACCTGACTGACTGGCTGGGCGTGCGTGCAGTGGAGGAGGAACAGGGAGCCCGGGAGATCGAGCTCGACGATACGCTCTATCCGGCGGTGCTGGGAGACGACGACGCCGAACTGCGTCTTCCGTCCCCGATTACCGTGCATGGCGTGGACCTGATTCCCGGCCACCTCGACGTGGCGACCATCGAGCCACTGCTGCCGGGACAGCTGATGGGCGTGATGCGGCTCAAAGAAGCCCTGCGGCCGCTGGTGGACCGCTACGACTTCGTGTTGATCGATCCTCCGCCTAGCCTGGGCCAGCTGAGCGCCCTGTCCGTCATCGCGGCGCAGCACGTGGTCGTGCCGGTCCCGGCCAGCGGAAAAGGTCTCAAGGGGCTGCAGACGGTGGTCCAGATGCTGGGCCGCTTTCGCAAGGCCAACCCGAGCCTGAACCTCGCCCTGATCCTGGTGACCCAGTACAACGACACGACCAACCACAGCCGGGAGAGTCTGGCGCAGCTGCGCGCGCAGTTCGGGCACCTGGCTCCGGTCAGCGCGCCCCTCACCTACCGGCCGGCGCTGTATCCCGACTCGCAGCTGCACGGCGAGCCGCTGCCAGCTTTCGCGCGCAGGAGTGCCGCGGCGGCCGAGATCGGTGCGGTTACGGCGCAACTGCTGGACGTGCTGGGGGTGGAGCAGCGTGCCTAGGGCCAAGCCGAGCCGCGCCGACGCGTTCGGATCTCTGCTGGGGACCGCGAAGCCGGAGCTGGCGTCACCCGGCCCGAGCGCGGTGGCGCTGGATCAGATCCGGGTCCGGGCCCGGCAGCCCCGGCGCCACTTCGACGAGGGCTCGCTGGCGTCCCTGGCCCAAAGCATCCGTGAACAGGGAGTGCTGCAACCGGTGCTGCTGCGGCAGACGGACCGGGACTATGAGCTGATCGCCGGAGAACGCCGCGTGCGTGCCGCCCGCCTGGCAGGGCTGAGCGAGGTGCCGGCGGTGGTCCGGGATGCCAGCGATGAAGAGGCCGACGTCCTGGCTGCCCTGGAGAACCTACAGCGCGAGGATCTGAACCCGCTGGACGAGGTAGAGGCGACCCTGACCATCGTCGCCCGGGAGTTGTGCGTCCCCGTGGATGAGGTGGTGCCTCTGCTGCACGCGCAGCGCCGAACACCTGATCCGCAGACGGTGACCCGGCTGGATGGGGTGTTTGCCCGGCTGGGGCGGGGTACTTGGCGCTCCTTTGCGACCAACAAGGCCGGTGTCCTGCGCTTTCCTCCGGAGTTGCTCGAGCTGATGCGCCAGGGAAGCCTGGAGTACACCCGGGCGGCTGCGCTGTCGCGGGTCAAGGACGACGCGCTGCGCGCTGAACTGATTTGCCGTACGCTCGAGGAGAACCTGAGCGTCCGTGAGATCGCGTCCGCGGCGAAGCCGCCACCCACCGAGGCCACCCAACTGCGGCGTGTGCGTGACCTGCTCGACGAGCGTCAGGTAGCACGGCTGGGCGTGCGTGAGCGCAAGCGGATTCACACGCTGCTTGATGAGTTGGAGACCATCCTGAACGGAGCACAGGGGCAGCGCTCTTAACGTTAAGAGCAGGCGCTCTGTACCGGACCACTTCATTTCAAGCGGTGCTTGGTGGGTCCGGGCAACTTAACCTCTGCGAGGCGGTCGTGGCGAGTTGATGGCGTCCGGACAGCGGGGGCCCCGGACGGGCAGGTGGCCTGAGCTTCAGGCCACCTGCCCGTCCCGTTTCCTGTCCCGTCTGGAAGGCAGCCGATTGGGAGCGGGCAGGGCGGTAGAGATTCGTGATCCAGGCGTGCCGGTCGAGCAAGCACTGCGCCCCTCGTCGTGAGCGGAACCCTCGCTGCTGCCATTCCGGCCGTCGAGTCGGTCGGTGAGACTGCTCAGTCAGGGTGTTGCAGCACGCCGTGGAGCACGTCCAGGCCACGCAGTGCAGTTCCAGAGCTTGTCGGTATGGATCATCTCCGGCACGTCGTGTTCCCCCAGCAGGCAGTGAAAGAACGATGTGGCGGCCTCGGTATCGCGGTGTTCTTGAAGGAAGATTTCCAGTACGGCACCACGTTAATTCACCGCCCGCCGTAGCCAGTGTTTGCTCCCACTGACATCCACGTGGCGTAACGTCGAGGTGCCATCGAGAACGCCGGAGGGGTTCCCGATGACGCAGGTCCTGGATGAAGAAGTTGGTGACCTTGATGCACCAGGCCCAGATGGATGTGACGACGGTCCCCGTTCCAACAGCAGTTCTTCGACATCCCGGGTAGTGCTCCAGAAATCCCGACAGAAAATCCCCAACCCGTTGAGAGGGTAGGGCACACTGGAGGGAACGTATGGGAAAGCA
>NZ_BMOM01000025.1 GCF_014647075.1 Deinococcus aerophilus
TCCCACCTGCCGAGTTCGCCGCCCGCTACACTGCCGCCCAGATGTGACTTGCCCCGCGGTCCGCTTGATTGGGTTCACTCCAGCTCATTGCTCCGCAAATGGCTGACGGCCGAACAGGAACAGGGCGATGCTGCTTTCCCTGGCCAGGGAAAGCAGCATCTGACTCCGGAACAACAAGAGATCCGACGGCTCCGCAAAGAAAATGAAACCCTGCGCCAGGAGCGAGAAATTTTAAAAAAAGCCGCCGCCTTCTTTGCCCGGGAAACCACACGCTGAGGTACCGTTTACCGTCCGCAGTACCGCCTGGACGTGCTGTGTCGCGTGCTGGAGGTCTCGGTGAGTGGATACCGCAGTTGGCGAAGAAGGCCTGTCTCCAACCAACAGCAAGGGGATGCGCTGCTGGAGCAGCGCATCCAAGAGATTCACCAGCGCCGCAAAGGGCGCTACGGAGCCCCGCGCATTCATGCCGAGCTGCGCGCGGAAGGTGTGCAGATTTCCAGGAAGCGCGTCGCTCGCCTGATGCGTGCCGGAGGTCTGCGGGCTAGAGGCAAACGGCGCTGGGTGCGCACCACGGACAGTGTCCATTCTTTTTCGATCTGCCCGAATCTCCTGGACCGTCAGCTCAACGTCCAGCAGCCTAACGAGGTCTGGGCTTCCGATCTCACGTTCGTTCCGACGAGAGAAGGCTGGCTGTACCTGGCGGTGACCCTCGATCTGCATTCGCGCGCGGTGGTGGGCTATGCCATGGACGCTCAGATGCCTGCGGCTCTGCCGCTGGCTGCCCTCCAGATGGCCGTGCAGCGTCACTGTCCAGCGCCTGGTCTGCTTCATCACAGCGATCGAGGAAGTCAATACGCCAGCCGGATTTTTCAGGAAGCATTGGCCCGCAAGCGGGCCAAAGGAAGCATGAGTAGAAAGGGAGATTGCTGGGACAATGCTGTCGTGGAGAGCTTTTTCAGCTCCCTGAAAAGGGAGCTGTTCGAGGACAATATCTTCGAGAGCCGCACCGTTGCCCGACAGGCCATCTTCGAATACATCGAGGTCTTCTACAACCGACAGCGCCGTCACTCCACCCTGGGCTACTTGACGCCTCACGAGTTCGAACGCCAAGCTAAAGCCGCTTAACCTCAACTACGCAATAGCGGGGCAGCCCCATCGGTTCATGGTTCTCAATATCACCGGGGCAGTGTGGCAGCCATCGTGCCGGGCGTGGGACAGATTTGTGGAGTGCCCCTGTCGGGGGTGGGGCGCACGTTCACGGGCGGCGGGCCGCCTGAGGTTCAGATGGCCCGCCGCCCCGTTCAGCAGACGGTTACGGCGACTCGCCCGTGGCCTGCGCCACGGCCGCGATCAGGTCTTCCTTTCCCCGCGCGGCCGCGGCCAGCCGTTCGACCGCCGCCGGTGACAGCGCCATGAGTTTCTCCAGCGCCTCGCCGTGGAGGGCGCGGCCCAGCTTGACCCGCAGGACGCTGCGGATCATGCCCAGCGATTCTTCCCGGCTGAGGGGCAGCAACATCGGCTGAGGTTCCGGGGCCGCCTTGCCCCTGGGCCGGGACGCCCGGGGCCCTGGCGTGGACACCGGGGGAGCGTACTTCTCGGGGTTCCGGACCGCGTCCACCATCGTCGCTCCCAGCGAGCGGGGCCTGAACCCCTCGGCCAGTCGGGCCCGCATCGCGCTGGCCGCCTCGCGGATGCGCTCGGGATGTTCGGTGACCAGGCTCTCGGCCACCGGGCGGGCGACCTGCATGTCGGTGAGCAGCTTCACCAGCTCGGGGTCGGCCTCGCCCTCGAAGGCGTAGGTGATGCGGGTGCCGTCGCCCGAGCCCTCATAGGCCACGTCGCGCAGGTACTTTGCCGCGATCAGGTGGGCGTGGGCCCCGTCGAGGGTCCGTTTGACGTTGTTGGACCGCTGGCCGCTCAGCCCGGTGGCCTCACGCCACGCGGCCATGATGACCGGCAGCTCGCGCGCAAGCGAGCCATCGTCCCCGACCCGGTGGGCCTGCAGCACCCGGTACAGGCTGCGCGCGGTGGGCTGTTTCAGGTCGCCCAGCAGCTCGGCGTCAAGAATCTGGTAGAAGCCCTCGCGAATCGACTGCGCGAAGTGGCGCGAGAAGGTCACGCGCAACGGAGCGCCCGCCTCGATGGTGCCGCCCTCTCCGCTGGCACTCAGGCTGGTGTCGCGCACCGAGATGCGGTCGATCAGGCGGGTGGTCTCGGTGGTCCCCCGGTAGCGCCCCCCCGACGGCCGGGACACGCGCGTCAGCCAGCTCACTCCCTCCAGCCGCAGCAGGCTGTCGCGCAGCCGGCTGTAGGCGTTTCCCCGGGTGCCCATCGGGGTGAGCTTGAGCAGCGCGTAGGCCGTGCACTCCACCGTGTCATCGTCGGGACATCCCGCGTCGAAGAACAGGGTCTGCAGGGCGAGCAGCACGTCCGGATCCACCCCATGCGGCCGGCCGCGCGCAGCCATACCCTGCACGTAGAAATTGCGGTCGCCGATGCTGAACGTCGTTTCCCAGCTCTGGTCGTTTCCACCTTCGCGGTTGAGGATGCTGAACACCCCGGAACGCGCCAGGGTGAGCTCATTGATCAACGATTCGCTGCCCTGGTGCATGATTGATGATTATAGTGATTTAAAAGATATAAAAAAAGATTGATTGCATCATCAAGGAACCGCTGCGGACCTGCGCTGGGTGCGGGTTTGCAGCCCCTATTGACTCAAAGGTAGCGTGCTTTCTGGCCCGTTTCGACTCAAAGGTAGCGTGCTTTTCGCCCCCTCTTGACTCAAAGGTAGCGAGGGTTCGACTCAAAGGTAGCGTGCTTTTCTGCCCCTGAAAACTCAAAGGTAGCGACAGGCCCGGGGGCCCCGTGACTCAAAGGTAGCGTGCCCGGTTCCGTGATCGGCCGGGCCTTTGACTCAAAGGTAGCGATAGTCATGATCTGCTGTCTGGCACGGGAAATATCGCCCCCTGACTCAAAGGTAGCGATGGCTCTGACTCAAAGGTAGCGATACCATGGTGCCGCTGGGGAAGAGACGGAGAAACCTTGGGCTGGAAGGTGGGTTCATATGGACTCGCGTGATCTGAGGATCGCCGGCCGGGGTGGCCATGACCGGTCGCGCTCGCCCCGCTGTGGGGGCGCGGGCATAACCTGGATCAGCCGTTGACCCTGCCCAATGGTGGAGCGCGGCGGCTCACGCTGCGCGTCTCCGGTGAAATCGGCAAGGACTCCTTGACCCGGCACCTGATTCTCCAGGTTGACCACTTGCAGTTCACCGACCTGATCGCCATGCGCAAACCAGAGCGGAGCGGAAGCCGGGCACCACTGAGGCGTCGCTCCCGGGGAGGCGGATCCGGAGAGAAGCACACAGACGGAGGCGGCTCAGAGAGATCAGGGGCGGGGTGACGGCCGCTTGACACCCTGCAGGCTTCACCCTACCTTTAACCCACACCCTTTTTTCTCACCTGCCCATCTCTTCCTGTGCCCCACCGCATACGGGTGCTGGCCCAGGTCCAGATTCTGGAGGATTCACCGTGAAGAAGGCACTTCTGAGCACCCTGCTCGCCACCTCGGCCCTCCTGTCTTCCGCCGGTGCCGCCACGCTGGTCTTCGGCGGCAACGGCGAACCCATCAGCCTGGAACCGGCCAACGTCACCGACGGCATCAGCATTCTGGTGCAGCTCCAGATCTACGACACCCTGGTGGGGTTCAAGAAGGGCACCACCGACCTCGTGCCGGCCCTGGCCACCTCATGGGTGCCCAACGCCAATTCGACGGCCTGGACCTTCAAGCTGCGCCCGGGCGTGAAGTTCCATGACGGCACCCCGGTCAACGCCGACGCCATCGTGTTCAACCTCAGCCGCTGGTGGGACAAGAGCCACCCCTACGGCTTCCGCGACCAGGGCCGCACCTTCGAGATCATCGGCGACCTGCTCGGCGGCTTCAAGGGTGACCCCACCGCCGTCATCAAGAACATCGTCAAGGTGGATAACCTGACCGTACGGGTAGACCTGAACAAGTCCAGTACCGTGTTGCCGCAGGTGCTCGCCGCCGGCTACTTTGGCATCGCGTCCCCCACCGCCATCAAGAAGGAGGGCGCCAAGTACGGCACGCCCGCGAGCAAGCCCGTCGGCTCGGGCCCCTTCATCTTCCAGAGCTGGCGCACCGGTGACCGCGTGATCCTGGCCCCCAACAAGACGTACTGGGGCGAGAAGCCCAAGGTGGACCAGCTGGTCATCCGGAATATCAAAGACCCGTCGCAGCGCCTGAATGAAGTGAAAGCAGGGACCATTGACTTCGCGAGTGATCTGACCCCGGACAGCCTCAAGAGCATCCAGGCCGACAAGAATCTGGTGGCGATCAAGCGCCCCAGCTTCAACGTGGGCTTCGTCAGCATGAACAACAACAACCAGTACCTGAAAAACCAGAAGGTGCGTCAGGCCGTCTCCATGGCGATCAACACCAAAGCCATTGCGGGTGCGTTCTGGAATGGGCTCGCGGTCAGCGATGCCAGCTTCGTGCCGCCGGTCCTGGCCTGGGCCAACAGCAGCAAGGTGCCGGCCGACTACAAGTTTGACCCGGCCGCCGCCAAGAAGATGCTCGCCGAGGCCGGCTACCCCAACGGCTTCTCGATCGACCTGTGGTACATGCCGGTCAGCCGTCCGTACTTCCCCAACCCCAAACCCATCGCCGAGGCGATCGCCGCCGACCTCTCGGCCATCGGCATCAAGGTCAACCTCAAGACCGAGGACTGGGCCAAGTACCTGGAGGACCGCAACGCCACCCCCGGCTTCGACATGTACATGATCGGCTGGATCGGCGACTACGGCGACCCGGACAACTTCTACGGTGCGTACTACGGCGAGAACGGCAGCAGCGACATCGGCTGGAACCCGCCCGAGTTGCAGAAGCTGCTGGAACAGGGCCGCGCCGCGACCACCCAGGCGGCCAAGGCCAAGATCTACAGCCAGATTCACGAGATGACCTACAACGCGGCGTACCGCGTGCCGATCGCCCACAGCCAGCCGCTCGCGGTCGCCCAGACCTACGTCAAGGGCTGGACCCCCAGCCCGCTGGGCATCGAGTCCTTCAACACCATCAGCATCGCCGGCAAGAAGTAACCGCGACAACATGGAGGATCAGGGTCAACTGATCGTCTCCGAGCGACGTCAATCCTGATCACCAGCATCCAGTACGGTGCTGAGCGGAAGCGCGAGACGTCCGCAGGCGGCTGAATTCCCGCCGAGGGAACTGTGGTGTGGGCAGGTCGGGTCGCCGAGAGGGAACGGCCGGGCCACGCCACCCGGGCGGGAGCCGTCAGGTGCTGGCTCCGGACGGCGCGGCTTCGAAGTCGTACCTGCAGTGGAGGTCGACCGCGTTCACCTGCTCGCCGTTGTCGAGGACGTACCGGCTTCCCTCGACCGAGCGGATCATGACGAGCGCCCGGGTTTTCTTGTGCCGCCACAGGGCGCTGGGCCGCAGGCGACCCTCGGCGGCGACGGGCATGTCGCCCGCGGTGGCCGGGCGCCCCGCGTTCCTGACCTCGGGTGCCCGGCCGGGAAGCGGCGCGCCGTTCAGTGCCGGACTGACGGGCGGCCGGCTGTGGACGTCGTACTTGTCGGGGTGGTGCAGGACGTCGGCGAGCAGCGCCGTCCACCGCCGGACCGGGCGCCCGCGGCGTTCGCCGTCCTGCCGGACCTCGCGCGCGCGCGCCAGACACGGCCGCACCTGCTCGCCCAGCGTGCGGGCGAACGTCGCGGCGCTGCCGCGGCTCAGTCCCTCGCCCCGCAGCAGCGCCACCAGCCCGGCGTCGGGGCCCACGTCGGTGATCACCAGTTGCCGGCCCGTGATCTGCACTCCGCCGACGTGGCCCGCGGTCTGGAGCGCGACCGCCAGGGTGAGCAGGGAGCGCCGCGCGTTGTCGCTCCGGCCCGGCAACCCGAGCAGCGCGCAGGTGGCGGCCACCGGCAGCCGCCATCCGGTCTCGCCGTCCATGCCGGGCACGCGGCCCAGGGTCTTCAGGACCCCGTACAGGGCCAGAGCGCCGTTCGGGACGTCCGCCCGGCGCGCGGGACGCGCCCGGGCCCCGCGCAGCTGAGCGGCGAGGTCAGGGCCCAGCTCGACGTGCAACTCACCGTCCGGGGCCTGGCCCGCCCAGGACACCAGCGTGAACGCCGGGGGCAGGCCCAGCGCCGAGGGAGCCCGGGTCACGGTGTAGCGCGCGGCCGCCAGGCGGTCCAGGGCAGCGAACAGCGCGGCGTGCTGGCGGCCACCCGCCCCGAACTGCGCGGCCCGCAGCAGCGTGGGAACGCCCAGGCGCACCTGCCCGTCGTCGGCGGCGTGGGCGAGCAGGGCGAGCAGCACGCGCAGGTCGGCGCCGTGGGGCAGGCTCAGGGGACTGGCGGCGGTGTAGGCGAGCGAGACCCGGCCGAGGACCACGTCGACGCTCCGGAAGGTGGGGGCGCTGGAGCGGGCCGCGCCCACCGGCGCGAGCGACATCAGGGGAAGCACGTGATCGACCTGCATACCGTCATCCTGGCAGGGGGGGGAAAGAGGCCTTTTTTCTGGGCTGTGTCTTTGTCTTTTAAAAGAAAGACAGACAAGAAAACAGACAAGGGTCGAGGACGGCATGGGGAAAAGGCTGTTCCGGACGACGTTTTGGTGATGTTCAGCCCTCATCCGAGACGCGGCGCTCCTCACGGCTCCAGGGCGCGGCTCCTGAACCGACCCATGTCTGTCCTCCGGATTGCCGCGGGGGCCCCCGGGACCTCCTCATTGGAGACGGCCGCGGCCGCCCGGGGCAACATGCGCGGTGGACGCGGTCCAGGCTGCACGCTCCTCATCGGAGACACGGCGGACTCCTCAAGCGAGACACGGAGTGCGTCGGCCTGCCCGGGCGGTGGGTTCGCGGTCCAGCGGCCCGAACTTGGGAAGTCGTGGCCGTGGATGCGGGAACGGACGGCCACCGGGGAAGGGGAGAGGTGGGTTCACCGAACACCCCGGTGCGCGGGCCTCATGATCAGAACAGTCCTGGGCAGCGCGTTCGTGGAACTTCCACCATCAATGTCGACACACACGTGCTTCAGGCCCATCACTGTGGGCTGGGTTTCCGTTCATGCGGACATAGAGTGCGCACGCGGATGTCTGGGGCCGGCCGGTACCCCCTGGGCACCGGAAGCCGGCTGCGGGCGGCACACCTCAGGACAGGGCCGCCGGCCGTGTGCCGCGGGGACTTTTCACGCTCCACGGGGAGGAAGCCGCACCGGTGCGGGCGCGGCGCCTTCACGCGGCGAAGGGGGCCGTTCAAGACGTCTTGATCTGCGGAGCTGGGGCGCTGACCGTTTCGCGTGAACCCCCCCATGCCAGTGTGCTGTGTGGGGGTCAGACCCGCGCTGACCCCGAGGAGGATCTATGGAAAACGACGTTCCCCGGTGCGCCCCCCCGGGTCTCTCGATTCTCGGCCGGCTGCTGGCCGAGGTCTCCACGCCGCCGGTGGCGCTGCTCGCTCCCGGTGCCGAGGTCTCCAGCCGCACCGAGCATCTGGCCGTGTACGGCCTCGACGCGCAGCGCTACGCCATCACCCGGCGGGAGTACGTGGACGGCCAGGAGCAGGCCTGTACCGTGCACCTCTATCAGGACGCCGACCGGGTGCGGCAGGCGCTGCTTGGCAGCCCGCTGGAACGCGCCCTGTGCCGCCTGTCTCCGTTGCATGTCGTGGAGGATTACCGCATCGCTGAACTGGAGGACAGCGTCGCAGACGTTCGGTGTTCTACCTGGTCGGCCGTCCTGTACGGTCAGGCGCTTCCATACGAGGAGCCCGACCAGAGACACAACGACTGGGGGTACGGCCGCGACTGGGAAGGGGTCATGCTTGGAGGCAAGGCGCCGGAAGACTTCTTCTCACTCCAGGAGTTGCGCAGACACCTCGAGGAAGTGCTCGGGACGCCCGGTGCATCCTGTGAAAGGTCTGCCTATTCTCCCGGTTCCTGCGAGGAATTTGAAGACGAGCTGAAGTACTACCAGGAAATCCGGGAGTTCGACGAGTGCATGGGTGAGTGTGCACGCGTCTGGTGGCATTGGCAGCAGCAGGAGGCCCTGCGGTTGATCTGGACCCTGAGGCTCGCCGGTCCGGCTCCCGCCCGGCGCTGAGCGGGCGGCACGGGGTGGGCGGCGGCTGAGGTTCGCCGCCCATCTGCATGTGGGGTACAGAGAACGGGCACGTCGGTGCGGTCGGTGCAGACGGCGGCGCGGGCGCAGTGTTCGGGAAAGGGGGGCACGGTCCAGGGCGCCCACGCCCGGCACCGGCGTCTTTCATGGGGTGCCGGCACGCTGCCCAGCGCCTGTGCCCGCAGGACGGCGCCGTTTCGCCATGCAGACCCGCGCCGTCACCCCTGGTCCGGCAGCCGCGCGTTCACACCACCCTTCGCCCTGAGGTTCGCACCACACTTCCACAAGACCCGCGCCGTCCACGCCTGCGGTTCAGGGTGCCGAAAGACACCACGAAAACAGATTCACCGCTCTGCACGTTCATTCACGATGGCGTCTCCTGCACTTTCGTTCACGGTGTCATTGCGGCGCTTCGGTTCACGGCGTCGTCTGCTGCACTTTCGTTCACGGTGTCATTCCTACGCTTCGGTTCACGGTGTCATCTGCACACGCCGCACCCGGGAGACAGGTGCGGCGGCACCGTGACCGCGGCATCCCCACGCCCTCAGGTGAAGAGCAACGCTCACGCAGCGGTGTGGGCTCGAATCACGAGGCGCCGGCCCTGTTTTGAGCCGCTCGCCCGGTCGATGCTCCAGCCTCATGATCAGAACAGTCCTGGGCATCGCCTGTGCCGAAATGCCACCGTCAACACCGGCGCACACGCCTTCCAGGCCCAGCATTGTGGGCTGGGTTTCCGTCTATGCGGACATGGGCCGCCGGGGGCGCAGTCTGGGGCCCTCAGCGGCCCCGCGGATTCCGGATCGACACGAGGGAAGGCGCGGACGGAACGGTCTTGGTGCCGGGCCACCGCTGTGCGCATGCCCCGAAGCAGGACTGCTGCATCCACGCCACGACCCACGCCGCATCAACCCGGCCGAGACCGGTGGGCGAACACCGGTTCGTGATGCACCGTGCAGCGCACACGCCGGGCGCCCAGCGGCGATCACACACCAGCGTGCCGGCGTGTCGGTGCACACCCACGCGTGGAAGCGACGGCGCAACGCCACGTGCCGGAGCGACCGTGCACACGTTCGAACACGGTGCACGAACAACGCGTGTGCCCGGCGCGGCATCAGCAGCGCACGCACAGGCCCGTGCGCGGCGATGATCGGCAGCGCGGGGCCCGGGCCGAGCGTGAGGTTGGCCCGGGCGGCGCGCGCGGGCGCGCGGGCGGGTGAGCAGGGCGTCGAAGGCGGCCAGGGCCGCGTGGGGACCGTCCGGAGCGCAGCCGGGCAGCGCCGCGCCGCGCACCGCGTCGTATCCGCCGCCGGGCGCGAGCGTGGCACGTTCACGCCAGCCGGCGGCGGTGTGCTCGAGAATCTGCCAGCCGGCGCCGTCGGCCACGGCCACGCGCCGCGCGCCGGAGCGCTGCTCGGCGGCGGCCGGCAGCGCGCCGGGCGGGGAGCACGGGGCACTGTGCGGGGCACTGTGCGGGGCACCGGGCGGGGCAAACAGGGGCGTGGAGAGGGCAAGCGGGCCGGGGCGGGTGGGCAACGAAACGCCCGGAACGCGCGTGGGCGGCGTTCCGGGAGGGGTGGGAGGCTGGGTCAAGGCGTCTCTTTTCGGGGAGCGAGGGGGCGGGGGATGCGGGGGGTTACCACACTGCGTTGAGGACCAGGGATCCGAAGGTGGGGTCGTCCTGACGGCCGACGCCGATGCCGACATATCCGGAACCCTGATACATCATGTTTTTGCAGTGTGGGGGGCTGTTGAGGAATCCGCGGATGGCCTCGTACGCGAGTTCGTCGGGCGGCATCAGGTTGACCATGTTGCCGGCCCTGACGTTTTCTGCCCCGCCGGTGGTGATGCGGGCACCGGCGAGGTTCAGGCGGTCGCCAACGGTCACGCCGGTGAAGCCGGGCTTGCCGGGGATCTGGGTGTGGGTCAAGCCGTTCCCGACGGCGACCATGTTCACGGTGAGGTAGTTGGCGTGCATGTGCGCGGCGTAGTGCACGTGGCTCTCGAAGCTCAGGGCCGGCACGCCGCCGTGGTCGCGCGCCCACAGCGCCTCGGCGCAGGCGTTGTAGTAGATGCTGTAGCCGCGCGGGTCGGTGGTGCTGCCGCGCAGGGTGCCGCGCGTGCGCAACTCGTTGAGGTAGTTCAGGGCGGCGACCTCGGTGTCGCTGGGCGTCAGTGCGCCGCCGTCAGCGGCGGTGCACGGCGCGGCGCTGGGAAACGCCGCCGGACACGCGGGGTTGACGCCGCCGGCCACCGGACCGCTGGGCGCGGTGGCGGGAGGGGTGCCGCCCGCGCTGAGGTCGGTGCCGGGAGGAAAGCCCACCGAGAGGTCGCCGCACGCCGCCAGGGACAGGCTCAGCGCGCCGAGGAACAGGATCTTCAGGGGTGTTTTCATGGAGCCTCCTCCTGCGGGGGGGACCAGACGGACGCGGCGCGCCGAGCGGTCTTTATTGAATGGGTTGTTCCGCAGGACGCCTTCCAGCTTAGGCAAAGATCCCGCCGCTGTCAGGCAGATATGGGGCGCTGCGCCAGAGCCCTGTTGTTTCACGGTCTTTTGACCACTGACTCTGGGCCCATGCCGGGGTTACCCGGCCACGCCCCCTTCAGTACCGCCCGAACACCTGGACCCAGTTGTGGTCGTACACCGGCACGTCGCGCGGACCGTTGGCCGGAGCGGTGGGCGCGGCGCTGAGCGTGTGGCCGACTTCCGGCGAGGTGTCGTCGGGGTCGGTCAGGTTGCGGCCGTGCCCGGGACTGCGACAACGCCGAGGCGGCGAGCGCGGCGGCCCGGAGGGCTCCGACGGTCGCGCGTCCCTGAAAGCACATGCCCGCGCGCAGGTCGGCGCCGTTGATGGTGCCGCGGGTGCGCAGTTCGTTGGTCAGCGCGAGCACCTCGCGGGCCTCGGCGTTCCATGACGCTTCGGGGCCGGACCGCGTGCGGAGACTGGGCATGAGAGCGGGACCTCGGAGGAACGGGGGAAGCGCGGGGTGGTGGCAGCCGGCGGCGGGCAGTCCTGGAGTCCAGGGCAGGGACCAGGGACACCTCAGAAGGTGCCTGGACCTTCAGGAGGAGGGCGCGGAAGTGACGTGGCCACCGGACCAGACGGGGCCGGACCCGGTGGCCGCAGGTGCGTGCCGTGGGGATGACGGCTCTCACGCGCCGGCCGAGGCGGCGCCCGGGGGCAAGGATGTGGGGTCCGTCCAGCAGGCCTGGGGTGAACCGCCCCGTGGACACCGGGGGGAGGCCGGAAACCGCCCGCTCTTCAAGCCAGAAAAAGGGAAGGAAAGCGCCCATTCCAAAGCAGAAGTAAAGGCGTCAGTAGACGCTGTAAAGAGTCCTGGCCCGCGGCGCGCCCCCCGGGGCGTGGCCGCTCCAAGGAGACCCCGGTGCCCGACACCCTCGACATCGAACACGAGCTGTATCCCACCCCGGCGCAGCGGGCGCGCCTGGAACGTCAGCGGCAGGTGGCCGCCGACGTGTGGCGCGCCCTGAGCGCCCGGCCCGGCCTGGGCCGCGACCGCCTGCGCGCCGTGGCCGGCCAGGTCGGCTGGACCGACGACCTGGCCGGCGCCACCCTCGACGACCTCGCGGCCGCGTTCGGGCGGGCCGCGTGCGCCGGCCCGCTGCCGGCCGGACCGCCGGACGTCCTGCGGGTGGCCGCCCGGCCCCTGAGCGACCACGCGGTCGAGCTCGGCGGCCTGGAGACGCCGGTGGCCGCGCCGCTGTTCCTGCTGCCCCACGCGGCGAGACACGCGGCGGCGCAGTGGCAGGCCCAGTTCCTGGGCCGCCTGCACGCCGAACAGACCGAACTCACCCGGCTGGCCGTGCTGGGCGACGCCGCGGCCGACGCCCGACTGCTCGGCCACCTCGCCCGCTGGGACGCGCCCCCGGCCCCCCCTCTTCCCGCTCCGCCGTGTCCGGTGGTGCGGCTGACGCTGCTCGAGCGCCCCCGGCTGCGCTGGGGCCCGGACCCGCGGCTGATCTGGACCTTCCGGGTCGAGGACATCGCTCCGCCCCGACAGGCCGGCCTGATCGCCGCCGATCCGGGCATGCGGCGGCTGTGGACGCTGCGCAGCGCCCGGGGGGTGACGCGGTACGACAACCCCATGCCCGGCCGCTGGCGGCCCCCGCAGGCCGCGGCGCCGCCGGGCACGCTGCGGCGGCGCTGGGACCTGGACGCGGCCCGGCTGCGCCGTCAGGCGCTGCTCGTGACCACCTGCCTGCGGCCGGTCCACGACGCGGCGCTGCGCGAGCTGCTCGACCACCCCGAGCTCGCCGTCGAGGACCTGAACCTGCGTGGGTTCGAGCGCGTGCGCGCGGACTACCTCGCGTGGGCCGGCTGGAGCGGCGCGCTGATCCAGCACCGCTACCTGCTCGACGTGGCCCGGCTGAGCCGCCGGCTGGTGGTGGTGCCCGCCCACGCCGGCGCGACCCGCACCTGCGCGCGCTGCCTGACCCCCCGGGGGGTGCGCTTCCGTGGGCGTCAGGGACGCTGCCGGGCGTGCGGCGCGGCGCTGGACCGCGACGACAACGCGGCCGAGAACCTGTACCGGCTCGGCCAGGCGGGGCTGCGGTGACCGGGGCGGCCGCCCGGATCGCCCGCGTGGAGGCCCACTGGCCGCTGCTTGACCGCCCGCGCTGGTGGCTGTGGCAGGCCCGCCGGCGCGCCGGCGGAGGGGTGGGCAAGGTGCCGGTCGTCCCCGTGCCGGGCGGGGGCCTGCGGGCGCACGACGCCGGAGACCCGCGCGCGTGGCGGCCGTGGGCCGCGGTGCGCGCCGACCACCGTGCCGGGCGCGGCGACGGCGTGGACTTCGCCCTGGGCGGCGGACTGGTGTGCGTCGACCTCGACGGCTGCCTGGATGCTCACGGAGTGCCCGACGCCACCGCCGCGGCGCTGCTCGCTGCGCTACCCGGCTACGCCGAGCGCTCGCCGTCGGGCACGGGCCTGCACCTGTTCGCGTGGGCCGTGCCCGGGCCGCCCGGAACCCCGGAACCGGGCAACCGGCGTGCCGGACGATTGGAGCTGCTGCGCCGCGGGCTGATCACGGTCACCGGCGACGTGTGGCCGGGCCACGCGGGCCCGCCCTCGAGCGCCGCCGCGCTGGCGCGGGTCGCGGCGCTGGAGGCGCGGCCGCCCTCCGGGCCGGTGCCGCCCGGCGCCGGCCGCGCCGCGCTGCTTTCCCCCCCCACCGACGCCGAGGTCCTGGCCCGGCTGCTCGCGCTCCGGAACGCCCCCAAGCTGGCCCGGCTGCTCGCCGGCGACCTGCGGGGCTACCCCAGCCCGTCGGAGGCGGACTTCGCGCTCGCCCGCATGCTGCGCTTCGCCACGCAGGACCCGGGGCAGATCCAGCGCGTGATGCGCGCGTGCGCCCTGGCGCGCGCGCGCTGGGACCGTCCCGACGGGGCGGGACGCAGCTACCTTCAGCGCACCGTCGAGCGCGCCCTCGCCCTGGGCGGCCCCACGCTGCCCCACCCCCCCTCACCCCCAGGAGAACCGTCATGACCGCACAGATGCACGAGTACACCGTTCCGCTGTACCCCACCCCCGAACAGGAGCGCGCGCTCATCACGCTGGGCCGCGCGCTGTCCGGCCCCTGCGCCCCCACGGTGGTGGCGGGGGAGGAGCTGCTTATGCCGGCCACGCCCGGCGGCCTGAGCCTCACCGGCGTTCCGGGCGTGGTCCGGCTCGGGGTCGACCATCTGCCGCCGTGGGCGGCGCAGGTGTGGCGCTGGTCCGCCGGGGGCGACAAGCCCACGCTCGACCCGCAGCTGGGGGTGGCCACGGTGGAGGGGCGCACCTACATCGAGCGGGGCGACTACGCGGGCACGCCCGGGTGGCTGGTGGACGTCGTGCTGCGCTGGGACGCGTATGCGACCGGGCAGCTGGTGCGCGACGGAGACGAGAGAAGCGGCGGGCCGGAGCGGCGCGCGGTGCGCCACCTGATGGTCTGGTGAGGGCGATGATCACGCCGCCGTGTTCTTGAGGCCGCTTCGTGATCCGCCGCGGGTGCCGAGATCGGCGCCGTATCGTCGGTGGACCCTGGTCGTCCACGCCGGTGAACCAGATTCGCTCAATCCCCCTGAGCCACAGTGCCATCCAGGGTCGGGACCGACCCGGGTCCCCCTGGAGGCATACACGAAAAAGCACATTGACTCCCCCTGAAGCCGGTTGACCGCCGGTCTGGTTGCCGGCGAGACGGTGGTCCGGCCGCTGGCGCCGGCGGCCAGGTGGGTGATCGACTCGACGGTGCCCGGGCTGCGACAGCAGCCCGGGCAGGACCGGGTACCGATCTGCGTGCGCGGGTACTGCCGGGAGCGGCAGTGGGCAGATCTTCTGAACAATGTGCTCGCGGCCGCGCGGGGACGCCCGCACAACACCGGGCGGCTGTTGGGGAGCGACCCCGACGAGAACGCCGACGACGCGCCCTGGGTGACGCTGATCGACGGTCGGCAGCGTCTGATCACGGTGGGCTGCTGACCGTTGTGGTCCGTCTGCTGCAGCGGTCCCGAGGTCCCAAAGCCGGGTTCAACGCCGAGGCGGCCTCGGTCTCGATGGAGCCGCTGCACAGCCGGATGGTGAGGAAAGGAACGCATAACCTGCTCCGGCTGGTGGAGACGGCGAACAGCATCTCACCCGGGGCGGTGGCCTTCCGGAGCCCGGGGGGTGAGCGGCCGGGAGACCGGACCAGAATGCAGACACAGGCGACGGGCGGCCGCTTTCTGAAACCGGAAAACACGATCAATTGGGTCCGCAAAAGCGGGGAGATACACGCTCAGCCCTGATCGTGTTGCCGCAGCATGCAGACCGGACACCCTGGAGGCATCATGGAGGTACCGCCCGGTCGCCCTGTGCGCCGCCGCGTGTTCTGAAGGAGCCCACATGAACGCAGGCAGTTCGCCCACCGTTTGCGACCGCCGGGGCCGGGGCGAGAGCACGGACGTGCGGTCTGGCGCGGTCGGGTGGGAGACGCTTGAGCGGGAAGTCGAGGATCTGGACGCCCTGATGGACCAGCTCGGCGGCCCGGCCCTGGTCTGGGGCCACTCGTCCGGAGCGGCCCTGGCCCTGCAGGCGGCCGTCCGGCTCGGAGGGAAGGTGCGCGGGCTCGCCATGGACCAGCCTCGCTTCAATGACGACGGCGTGACCCGTCGGCGGTGGCGGACATACCGCGCGCAGCTGGATCAGGCCCTCGCGGCGGGAGACACCGGAGCGCGGCGGTCACGGTGTTGCTGCGGCAGGTGGGCCTGAGCGAAGGACCAGCTTGCGGGCCTGTCCCGGTCGCCGGGCTGGGCGCGCCTGGAGGCCATCGCCCTGACCCTGGGCGACGACGCGGCGGCGATGGAGGCGGCGGCGGCGGTGCGGGGCTGAAGTCCGGCGGCTGGACCCGTCCGGACCCGGAACGTCGATCCGGACGCGTGCGGGACGCGGCTGTCACACCGCTGTCAGTCTCGCTCCGCTACGGTGGGCCGATGACGACCTGCCGTACGCACGCAGGCCCGGAGTCCAGTTCCGCGGGCCTGATCCGCCCCGACATCACGGCGGCGGCGTTCGACATCACGGCGGCCCTGATCGTGGTGCTCGACCGTGAGGGCCGCATCCAGCGCTTCAACGCCGCGTGCGAGCGACTGAGCGGGCGCCGGGAGGCGGACGTGCTCGGCGAGGTGCTGTGGCCGCTGGTGCTGGACGCGCCTGAGGCGGCCCGCGCCCAGGCCGCGTACGCCGCCATGACCCCGGACCGGCCGATCGGCCCCTACGAGAACTACTGGATGACCCCCCGGGGAGAGCGCCGGTACATCACCTGGGCGACCACGCACCTGCTCGGTGTGGACGGCGACATCGAGCTGCTGGTGGCCACCGGCCTGGACGTCACCGACGAGCGCCGCATCCGCCTGGAACGTGAGGAGAGCGAGGCGCGCTTCCGGGTGCTGTTCGAGCGCTCCGGGGATGGGGTGGTCCTGATTGATCCCCATGATGACCGCCTGCCCTGGCGGATCGTGGAGTGCAACGAGGCCTTTGCCCGCATGAACGGCTACGGCCGCCACGAGCTGATCGGGCAGTCCATCGACCAGCTGCACGAGGACGACCTGATGGCGCGCGAGGGCGCGGCGCTGCTCGGGTGGATCCGCGCGCCGGGCAGCGCGGCCAGGGGGCAGGGCACGCACCGCCGCCGGGACGGCAGCGTGTTTCCCATTGAGACCCACTCCAGCCTGGTGATGCTGGGCGGGCGTGAACTGGTGCTGGGCATCGACCGGGACGTCAGCGAGCGCCAGCGCATCGAGGCGCAGCTGCGGCAGCTGAACGACCGCCTGGCCCACGACGCGCACCACGACGCCCTGACCGGGCTGCCCAACCGCGTGATGCTCATGGACCGCCTGCGTCAGGAGCAGACCCGGGCCGCGCGCAGCGGCACGCAACTCGCGGTGATGTTCGTCGACCTCGACGACTTCAAGCGCGTGAACGACACGCTCGGTCACGCGGCCGGAGACGACCTGCTCCGGGAAGTCGCCGTCCGGCTGCAGCGGACCCTGCGGCCCAGCGACACGGTCGCGCGGGTGGGCGGCGATGAGTTCGTGGTGGTGGTGCCGGACCTGCAGGGCGTGCATGACGCCGCGCGGGTCGCGCGGCGCGTCCAAGAGGCCGTGATGACGCCGTGCACGGTGGGGTGGGCGGTCTGGCCGTCACGGTGGGCCGCAGTGTCGGGATCAGCGTGTTCCCGCAGGACGGAACGCAGCCCGACGACCTGCTGCGGCACGCGGACCTGGCGATGTACGAGATCAAGAAGCAGGGCAAGAACGCGGTGCGCTTCTTCGCGCCGAACATGGACGCCGCGGCGCGTGCGCGGCTGCGGCTGGAAACCCGGCTGGGCACCGCGATTGCCGCGCAGGCGCTGAGCCTGCATTTTCAGCCGCAGGTGGACGTGGTGGGTGGCCGGCTCGTGGGCGTAGAAGCGCTCGCCCGCTGGACGGACGCGGAACTGGGCGCCGTGGGTCCTGCGGAGTTCATCCCGGTGGCGGAGGCCACCGGGATGATTGTGCCGCTGGGCGCCTGGGTCCTCGACGAGGCGTGCCGGCAGGCGGCCGAGTGGCGGCTGGACGTGCCGGTGGCCGTGAACGTCTCGCCGGCGCAGCTGATCCGTGAGGACTTCGTGGACGTGGTGGCGGCCACCCTGGCACGTCACGCCGTGCGGCCCGAACGGTTGAAGCTCGAGCTCACCGAACGTCTGACAGTTCAGGATCCCGGGCGCGCGGCGCAGCAGCTCACGCGCCTGCGGGCGCTGGGCGTGATCCTGTCGCTGGACGACTTCGGGGCCGGGACGTCGGCCGTCGCGTCGCTGCTGACCCTGCCCCTGCAGGAGGTCAAGCTGGACCGCAGCCTGCTCGCCGGGGTCACCGAGGATCCGTCGTCGTGGCAGGTGCTCCGGGCACTGCTCGCCCTGGCACGCAGCCTGAACCTGCCGGTGGTGGTCGAGGGCGTGGAAACGCCGGGTCAGCTCGCGGCCCTGCGGGCGCTGGGCTGCGCCGCCGTGCAGGGCTTCCTGACGGGCCGGCCCGCCGCGCCCGAGGTCATGGGCCGGCGGCTGGATCTGGGCCGGCTCAGCTCCGTGGAGTGAGTCGGCCGCGGCGAGGCAGCTGGGGCCGGCATGCGCCCGGCCGCCGGTCCGGTGGGGGCGGTCAGACGCGCATCCCGGGGTCGATCAGACGCCCCTGACGTGGGGCGGCCGGCCCGTCGTGTGGGCTGGGACGCGTGCCCCCCGCGCGTGTACCCCCGGCGCCTGAACACGGACACGCCGTGGGCAGGACCCGTCGTCACCGGTTCGCCCCACCGATACCGTCCGCGCGGTAGACGTCCTGCTCGGACCGGTGGCGCTCGCCTATACCGCCCGCAGCGCCGTGGCGCTTCCGTACGGCGCCGACCTGCGGGTTCTGATGGCCCTGACCCGGCATGTCACCGAGACCGGCGAGGTGCGGCTCACCGTTCCCGCCCTGCTGCAGGCGTCGGGGCTGGGGTACGGCGGACGCCAGCACACGGCGCTGTACGCGGCGCTGGACCGCCTGTCGGCCGTGACCTACGCCGTTCACCGGGCCCCGGCGTTTCTGGGGTTGACCGGCGAGTTCAGGTTGCTGAAGCCGGCCGCCCTGCTGCCGAGCGGCGAGCTGCAGATCGAGGTCTCGCCGGAGGTGCTGGCCCAGGTCCTGCGGGCGCGGGCGTGCCCCACGCCCGGCATCAGGCCCGAGATCCCGAGCGGCGCGCTGGCGCTGTACGGGGTGCTCGGCGCGCTGCGGCAGCTGCCGGGCCAGACGGGCGGCGCACTCGGCCTGCCGCTGATGCCGCTGTGCGGGCTGCTGGGGCTCTCGGGCCGGCCGGACAACGCCCGGCGCGCCCTGCTGACGATGGTCGACGACCTGCGCGCGGCCGGTGTCATCGGCGGCGTCCAGGTCCCCGGACAGGGACGCCGGGCGCGGCTCGAGATCGCCGACGCCGGACCCGACGCCGCCTCGGTGACGCTGCTGTGCGCCGAGCGGGTCTCTCGGGCCAGGGCGAGCAACTTCGTCCGGCAACACGGTGCGGCGGGCGTGCGGCGGTGCCTGGAGCGCGTGCGCCAGGTCCGCGCGGACACCGAAGCCCGGGGCGGGCAGGTCAAGAACTGGCCGGGGCTGCTGTGCAACGTGCTGGACGACCCCGAGCGTTACGGCGCGCACGCGGCGCCGGTCGTGACGGCGCCGGCGGCGCCGCAGCAGGTCGCCGCGCCGCCCGAGGAGCCGCCGGTGGTGTACGGCAGTGCGGACGTGACCCGGTTGGTGCGGGCGTTCGGGCGGGGTGCGCTGAGTGAGGCAGAGCTGCGGGCGTTGCAACGGCGCTTGGACGCGGGGCAGGGCGACGCGGACGCGCTGGGGCGCCGTGTGGTCCACGCCCTCGCGTCGCGCACGCTGGCCGAGACTCTGGCGCATCTGCGTCAGGAACTGGGCCGCGCGGAATCGACGCTGTCGCCGGACAAGACGTCTTGTCCGGCGACAGCAAACGGCTGACCGGTGCGGGTCAATCTTCCGTCTGAGACGCACGCGTGCGGCACATCTTCGGCGGCGACCCCGACCGCTGGCGCCGCGCGCACGGCCAGAGGCGACAGGCATACGCGCAGACCGTGAACGCGGCCGTCGCCCTGAGCGGCGTGACGCCGGTGGACACGACGGACCGTGGGCGAGGGGCGCTCGGCGGGCGTGACTGGACCGCGCCTGAGGCGGTTGCGGGGGGCTCAAAAACCAGACGAACGACCCAGCCGTGGCAAAAAACGCCAAAAGGGGGTGGTGCCAGGCTGCCGTCATGGCTAATCCCTTTGGCTCCGCCATCCCCGACGCCCCACTCTTCTCGCCCACGGCCACGGTGCACGGCGCCGTGCCGGACGTGCGCCCGCTCCTCGCCTCCACGCCCGATGGGCCCACGCCGCTGGGCTTCGTGCTGCCCGCCGTGCTGGCCACCCCGGCGCGGCATGTCCTGAGCTGGTCGCCGCCGGCCGCCGGGGCGCTGGGCCAGCTCAGCGCGCTGCTGCGGCCCGGCGCCCTGCCCACGCGCTCGCTGGCCACCCTGGCCGAGCTGCACCTCCCGGGCCTGCAGCGTCTGGACGCCCGCATGGGCGCGGCCTACGGGGACCAGCGCGGGGAGCTCGCGTGGTCGAACGTGGCGGACCGGCCGCGCCTGCTCGCGGGAGCCACCGCCATGATGGACGCCTGGATCACCGGCGCCCTGGCCGAGATCGGCCGGGCGCGGGCCGCCGACGCCGCGCTGCAGGCGGCCCTGCGGGACCTCCAGGGGCTGCACGCCCGCGGGGCGCTGTTCGCCGTGCACACCTTGCCCGCCGCGGTGCACACCTGGGGCGCGTCCGCCAACGGCACGGCACGGCCCGGCAGCGACGGCGCGTACCCCGCGCTGGCCGACGCCGTGGCCGGGGCGCTGCACGGCCACGAGCTGCTGCCCGGCAGCGGGGTGATGCGCCGCGTGGTGCCCCGGCACGCTCAGGGCCACGCCGAACTGATCGGCGCGCCGGTTCAGGAGGGTGACGGCGCATGGACCATTCAGGTCGTGCGGGTCCGGGTGCTCAGTCTGCCGGGCCATTCCCGGCCGCTGGTTGCTTTGGAGGTGTACCGGAAATGCTGGGAAACCAGTCCTGGCTCCCAGCTGGGCAACACCACCGGCTACGTGCTGAGCGAGCACGCCGCGCACGCCTTTACGCTCAGCGCGGGGATCAGCCCGCACAGCGTCAACAGCGAGTATCCGGTCCTCGCGCGCGCCTACGGCCTGGATGAACACACCGACACCGCGCCCCACTGCGGTGACCGCGTCCGGGTGTACGTTCAGGAGCGCGGCAGCGACGGCCGGCTCGCGACGGCCAGCGTGCCCGAGCACGACAGGATCGCGGTTTTGCGAGGTGCGGCCGCGCCGCTGGCGCCACTGGGCCTCGTGCCGTGGACCGGTGTGCGTGAGGTCAAGGCCCCCGGCAGCGCACCCGAGGTGGTTCTGGGTTTCACGGCCCTGCCGCTGGGCCCCTCGGGGCAGGGGCGCTGGGCCGCGCTGGCCTTCCGGCTCTGCCTCCACACCGGCCGGGTGGAGGCCTGCGTTGGCCGTGAGGACCCCACCGCGCCCCACCAGCTCCAGCCCACCTCCTGGGAGCCGCTGACTCAGGTTCAGCAGCGGCTCACCGGGACCCAGCCGGTGACCCTGAACGCGGACACCGGCCAGGCGCAGTTCCAGGCGTTCATCGACCAGACGGTCCAGGGCGAACTGGAAGCGGGCCGCGCGCCGCTGGTGGTCGTCGACAGCACCCACGCCGTGGGGCTGTGGCCGTGGCTGGCCGACAGCCGCATCGACCCGCAGCGCATCGAGTTCGCACAGCTGAACCGGCGCGACCTGCAGGACGCGTGGGGACGCGCCGGCGTGCGGCTGGTGCGCGTCCGTCAGAACAACGCGCCGCCGGTGAGCTGGGGCGGTCCGGCGCGCGGCACGTCCCGGCTGCTGCGGGTCGAGGACGCCCGGATCCCCACCTACCTCGCCTGTGGGGCCGCGCCCCGGCCGGTGGAGCTCAGCGTGCTGCTCACGCAGCCGGGAGACGACGCCGACCGGCTGGCCGGGTTCGTCGGCCGCCTGATCGGCGGGGGCGGGGACCACGGCGGGCCGTGGCTGCCCACGCCGCTGTGCCCCGAGGACCTGCCCGGCGTCCGCGCCGGCGACGCTCAGGACTGTGTTCCCAATACTGGCAGCGGGGAGTAGCCGACAGCCCCAGAAGATGCGGCACGAGGGTCGCCACGGCGCGCCTCGAAGGAGGGCGGTCGGCACCCCCCTGACGTTTGGGATTACCCCGAGTTTCTCGTTCGGCGAGGCGGCGAGCATCCCGCGGGTCCGTTCCGGCAACTTCTCGAGCCATGCCAGACGGCCCACGGTGCCCTGGGCGGAGCGCCCGTTCTACGGCTGCAGGCTGCCTGGATCTGACCGAACGGCTGTTCGGTCCGTACCGCCGCAGTCATCCCCACCTCGTTCATGCTCAGCAGATGTGTTCAGTGGCGCGGGCCTCAACACAGGGTAGAGGGCGCTGGCCGCGTGGAGAACGCCCGCGACGTGGGCAGCGTTCACCAGGCGGTCCAGCACGGCGGACTGCAGGCCGTGGACTGCGACGTGATGATCTCTGAGAGCGTCGTCGGCTTCGAGGAGCGGCGCGGCCCGAGCGCGTTCCACAGCCCCTACCCACTCGATCCGCACCGGACCGGCATCTACTACCAGCAGCCGCTTTTCTCGCGCAACATGTACACGACCGGGATCGTCCTGCATCATCCGCAGCCGCAGGGTGACGTGCCGCGTGGCCGCCTGGCGGAAATCATCCTGGATGCCTTCCGGCTGACCGTGCCTTTCGAAAGCCGCGACATCGGCGTGACCACCGATAAGCTCCGCGTCGAACGCCCCGGCCTGCCCAGGGGAGACGGCGTGGTCGTCATCTATGACCAGACGTACGGCAGCCTGCGCCTCTCGGGCCGGTTGCTGGGGGACGGCGTTCTGCCGCGCGTGCTGGAAACGGCCGTGAGCCTCGCGGCGTATGACCTGGAGGGAGCGTCAGACGACGGTGGGTTGATCCGCGTTCATGCGGCTCTGCGGCAGCTTGCCCGCGAGGCCGCGCAGACCGCGCGGACGCCGGCGTGGTTGGACGTCACCCCGCCTCCCTCCGCGGACGGCGACCGCGTCCGCGTCCTGCTGGGGGGCACCACCGGCATCTGTCTGCTGCACGACCACCGGGAGATGCAGATCGAGCAGGTGTACTACAGTCCCCGCGCCGGGTTGCAGTACAAGGGCCGGCTGTGCACCGACAACGCCTGGGACACGCACCTCACGGTCGTTCCCGCAGACGGCGTGCAGGCCATCCCTGGGGTCAGCGAGCTCGGCTGGTACGACCTGGAACTTGGCGAGGTCGTGGGCGGGTGAGGGCGGGCCCGGCAGACGGGAAATAGACACGGGAAGGGCGGGGCCTGAGGAAACCGGCGCGTGGGGCAGGCGGGCGGTGCCGGGCAAAGCATCCGGGCAGGCACAGCACCTGCAGGCGCGGATTCGCTCTGCCCGGTCGGGAACGCAGGACCGGCCGAGAGGGTGTGGTCTACCGACGGCGACGGGCGACCGTCATGTACGCTGCGCGTCAATGACCCTGGTCCGGCCATTTCTCGACAATGCGCGGAACATGGCCGCCTCCTATTTGGCCGCGGGTAAGGAGGTGCACCGCGCCGCCGAAGTGGTCGCTGAGGTTGTGCTGTTCCGCGTGTCGGGGAGATCGGCGCTGTCTGGGGGTGAAAGTCCAGGCAACGCTGAAGCCGGGCGAGATGTTCACCGGCCCTGGCCTGTTTCAGTCATTGAGTACCCGCCTCTCGTACTTCACGCGGTCTCCGGAGCCGCTTGTACACGCGGCGACGCAGCCAGGCCGAGTAGGCGCTCTTCGAGCTTCAGGTCATGAATCAAGTTCCGTCTCTGCGCCTTCACGCCCGCCCGCAGGGGTTCAGGGCCGCGGGTGCTGTCTGCACGGTTCGCAGCAGCGTGGTCAAGCTCCGCGGGGCAGGGCGCGGGAGGGGGATGCGCGCGAAGTCGTCCTGGATGTTGTGTTTCGGAAACACCGCGGTACCAAAGCTGCTGGCGCTTCCCTATGGTGTATCTCCACATCCCACGGGCAGACCATGCAGAGAAGCTACGCCGGGCTGGACACCTGCACCGGCATTCAGAGGTGCACTGCCCGCGTCGCTTCAGGTGCTGGACACCCCACCGGGTTCAGGCGGGCTGACCTCCAGGTCGGCGGGTGCTTCGGGAACGACCACGGCCGCAACCTCCTCACTGACAGCGTTCGGTGCCGGCAGCGCAGCGGCGGGCGGCTCACTCTGTGCGGGCGGAGCGCCCAGGTGCGCGTGGGGAAACTCGCGCGGATTGAAGTGATGCAGTTCGCGGTGCACCCGGCCCCGCAATTCCAGGGCCAGGGCCACCACCTCCTCCAGGGTCTGCTGCGGCCAGTCGCGCGCTGGATACAGAAGTTTCAGAACGCCGGAAACCAGTTTCTCGACGCTTCGGCGGTCCCGTTGGGTCAGGCCAGGGGGAAGCAGCGCGCCCAGTTCCGGTTCGAGGGCCACGCTGCGCAGCCGTTTGAACACCTCCGCCAGGTAATCGGTGACCAGACCCGGCTCGTCCGTGAGCAGTTCTCCCGTGATTTTGGGAAATTCGAAGCCGGGCAGCAGGCCGTGCAGACGGTCGAGAAAGGCCGTGTCACCGCGCAGCCCACGGGGCAGCGCCTGGGTGAGCGGCGTGTCCTCCCGCTCGGCGTTGCCCATGAACAGCAGCGAGGCGTGAGCATGAAAGGTCTTGTCCCCGCGGCTGAACTGTCCGGAGTCCATGTAGTCCTTGAGGGTGGACAGCAGCGCCGGGTCCTCCCAGGTGGTGTGGCTGATTTCATCGAAGATGACGGCCTGATGGGTGCTGAGCAGTCCCGGTCGCCGGGCGGCCTGATGGTAGAACAGCGTGGCAGGAGTGGTGCGCCCCCCCGAAACCACGAAGGCGCCGGGGCTGGTGTTGCGCAGCAGAAAGGTCTTTCCGGTCTGACGGGGACCGAGCTCCATCAGGTGCAGGTTGGGTTCGACCAACGGTGCCAGCCGCACGAGGTACAGAAGTTGCAGGCGCCGGGAGAGCGGGCCCGTTTCAATTCCGACGCTGCGCAACACCAGGATGATCCACTCGGTCTCGCTGAAGCGGGCCCGCTCCTGCTGATATTCGTCGAGGTTCACGCGACCGATCTGAAAGGGCACAAACTCCTGCACCCGGATGCGGCGGTTCTGGTCGTAGCCCAGTTTCACCGTTCCCCACAGGCCGTGCAAGACATTCGGATGTTTTTCGGGCAACTCAAAGGGAATGTCGACGCGAAGGGTTCCCAGGGTGGGGAGGCGACCATGGTGGCGCGCACTGGTGAGGTCCACCTGCACCTCAAGCTCGTCGATCAGGACAAACTGCCCGTGGCGCAGCAGCTGGTCTTTAACCCATTCCCGCTGCTCCGGGGCGACGTGACGTTCTTGCAGCAGCTTTTGCACGCGCGCGACGTCGGCGTCGGCACCGGCCGGAGCGAATTTGGCGAGCAGGTACTCCACCACGTAGCGGGGAATGCCGTGGAACACGCGGCGTTTGGCGAGGGATTTGGACAGCAGTCGCCCTTCAAAAGGTTGGGTCATAGCGTCGCGAAAAGTTCGTCAAGGGCGGGGTTGTGGCGTTCGTCGTGGGAGGGCATGGGCGTCACTTCCTGGGGGAGCACGTCATCAAGGCTGGGAGATGACACGGCGGCAAGCGGGGTGCTGGTTCCGTCGAGGATCAGCAACTGATCGGGGTGCAGGGGCCACAGCATCTGCACGAGCAGGGTTTCGTCCGGGAACCAGGTGTCGTGGGCGGTGTAATGGCTGGCCAGGGGCACCGGGTTGACCGCGCCGAGCAGGGTGAAGGTAAGCTGCTGGCTCGGCGTGGAGCGGCTGACGACCCGGGGAGCGGCAGCAAGCAGGGCAGTGGCCCAGAGGTTCTCGTCCAGGTCATGCAGCTGGGGGGACCTGTGCTCTTCGCGCAGCCTTAGTCCCGCGTCCCGCACCCGGGACCGGGCCTCGTCCACGTCGTCATCCCAGAAGAGTTCCCCCAGGCCCTGACGCAGCAGCGCCCGCGCTTCCTCACGGAGCGCCTCGGGGGGGATGTGCTGTTCGCGCGTGGCGGTGATCACCAGCGGCTGGTCGTTCTCAGTCCGCGCCGTCTCGGCCGTGAGCGCCTGCAGGTGGGCGAGCGCCTGATCCGCGCGCTCGGACTCGTGGCGGACCGCCTCGTGGTACGCCAGCGCCAGCCGGTACACCATGAGCTGGTTGTCCCAGCGCAGCCGACGGGCGGTCAGCTGCGCATGCTCCCGTTGCAGGTCCGCGTAGAGGGCCGTCACCCGCCGCTCCAGCGTGCGGCGCTGGAGCACCTGGGGAGGTTCGGGGGGTGGGGGCACCCGGCGCAGCAGACGCAGGAGCCCACCCACGCACCCGGGCGGCGGAGCAGGTGGAGGCTCCGGCAGGGCGGCCAGTTCCTCCCGAAGTTCGGACAGCTGGTCGCTCCAACGCTGGACACGGCTGCGGCGCTCGGCCACCTCGCGCTCCATGTCCAAAAACGCCTGCGCATTGTGCTCACCCAGCGCGTCGTCAACCGGAGCGAGCGCGTCGTTGAGCCGATCGAGCTCGTGCTCGTCGACGCTGCGCCCCACATTGAGGCGGGCGTTGATGCGCCGCAAGCGGGCCCGTTTGCCGCCCACGCCCGCCACGTCATCAAAAGGAGCGACGGCCGCGTCCAGCGCTTCCCCGGAGCGTTTCACAGCGGCCCTCAGCCGCACATGCGCTTCTTGCAGGTGGGGCAGTCCGCGCAGCAGCGCCTCGCGGCCATATTCCCAGGGCAGCAGGCTGTCGAGCTGCGAGAGCTGACGCTCCAGCTGCTCGCGCGCCGGGCGCAGCGCCTGCATGGCGGCCTGTGCCCAGGGATCGGCGTGGTGGCCCTGTCCAGGCGGCACGCTGTCCACCACGGCTTGGAGCGCCTCGGGTGCTGGAGGCAAGGGCGGTAGGGGCCCCAGTTGTTCTTCGCGGAGCAGCTGCCACAGCTGACCTGCGATCTCGCTGATCGGCGCGCCGCGCAGCTGCATGCGCGCCAGACCCAGGCCCGCCCAGTCCCGGCCGCTGGGCACGGCCGGATTCAGTACGTCGCCGCTGTGAACACACAGCTCGACGAAGTGGGCCAGCAGCGGCAGCAGATCCTGGGCAGCGCGCAGGTACAGGTCGGCGCGGTTGCGCAGGGACAGCGGCCAGACGCGGGTGACAGGCGTCGCGTCCGGGTCTTCGCGCAGCTCGAGCAACTGCGCCCGCGCCTGTTCCCAGCCGTGCGGATCGGGGCGGGCGACATCGGGTAAAAACAGCAGCAAGTGGAGCCGGACTTCCAGTCCCGCCCACTCCGCGTGCTGCAGGAGCCCGCGCAGCTTCTGTACGGCGGCGCCCACGCCCGGATCGTGGGCGTCGGCCAGCCACACCAGGGTGACGGCGCTGTCGGTCCGGTGCCCCTGGCGGCGCAGCTGCAGCTGCCGGTCTTGCGCGAGCAGCCGGATGAGGGCGGCAGTCAGGTCTTCCGGGTGGGCGCTGACTTCCAAAGCCGCGAGCAGTGGGCCCGGGCGCGTCTTCCAGTGCGCTTGCAGGTCGGGCAGCAGCTGCTGGGCCGTGCCAGGAAAGGCGGTGAGCAGGGTGGGGTGGAGCATTTATGGAAAGACAGGTTCGAAGTCGTCGGCGATCTCAAAGGCCTGTCCATCCCGCACCTGCCGCTCCAAGGTACGCGCGGCCTGAGTCTGCTGCGCAAAGAAGCGGCGGGCGTCTTCGTCCCGTTGCGCGTCTCCCTGCAGCTGTTCGCTCTTTTCCGAGAAGTGTTCCAGGTTGAGCAGCAGCTGGTCCTCGGCCAGGTTGTTCCATCGGCCTTCTGCCTGCCGTTCCAGTTCCTTGTACAGGAAGAAGTCGCGCCCCAGATGGGCGAAGGCGGCGGGAGCGGCACGCTGCAGATCGTACCAGCGGGGGACCCCTTCCCGGTCCGAGAGGTACTGGTATATGCCGCTGTCTGTGGCACGCAGGCAACCGGTGATCCGGGCTTTGACCCACAGTTCCATCGCGGCTTCGGCGTCGGGAAGGGGGGCAAGGTCAGGCAGATGTTCCCAGTCGCGGTGGATGTGGTAGCTGCCGTTGGCGCTGAGCGTCTCGTACTTCTCGCGGTACGTCTGCGCACCGGCCAGCGCGAAGGCGGGAATGGCCGCTTCAATCTTGTAGAGGATGATGCGCCCCGGGTCGCGGGTAGAGACGTGCTGAAATTTGTGCAGGTGCCCGGCAAAAACATCCTGAACGGTGGAACTGAACACCGGATGTGTGGCGTCGCGCTTGTCTTCGATTCCGAGAATGTTCAGCTGCTCCAGATGACCGACCGCCGGATTGGAAACCCAGGCATCCTGGTAGTCCCAGCAGGGGGCGCTGATCTCATCAAGTTCCCGGAAGGCCCGCTCGACCTCGCGGCGCTGCGTCTCGCCGTGGCTCTGCTGCGCCGCGGCGCTGAGCCAGTCGCGCAGGTTGCTGGCCTGCACCACGGCAAAAGCGCGGCTCAGCGCTGTGGTGTAGTCCTCGCCCAGCAGGGCGCTCAGGCCCAGGGTCCGCAGGCGTTCGCCTGCCTGAAATTCACGCGTCACCGGTACCTGAGGACCGGGCACGTACGCGGGGGGAACGGCCAGCGTGAAGGGCTGGGCACCCTGCTTGCGCCGCACGCTGCTGGCCTGCACGTTGGTCCTGTGCTGCTCGAACCAGCTGCTGAGCTTGCCCCGCAGATTCAGGAGGCGGGTATGCGTGGCGCTCAGGCGCGCCGCCATGCGTTCGAGAGTCTCTGCCTGTGCCTGCGCCACACCACAGGCGACTGCGTCGCTTTTCAGGACCTCGAGTTTGCGGCGGGTCAGGACGAGATCCAGTTCGGGTTCCCTGCGGAACAGGCCCCTGCTGCGCTTCAAGGTGCTGTTCTCCTGTATGCTTCGCTGGGTCTTGTCCTTGTTGCTGCCGAACTTTTCCTGGGCTTCTTGGGTCGACTCCCGCGCGTGCGCGACCTTCGCTTCCACCTGTTCACGCAGCTGCTGCAGGCCGTCGGTGAGGTCGTACAGGGTATGGCCTTCCTGGAAGCCGCGTGCCAGCGCCGAGTCCAGATCGCTCTGCAAGTCGTCTACCCGGCGCATCCACTCCCGGCACTGCTCGTCCCGAACCTGGTTGACGAGCGTATCGAGATCTTCTGTCAGGCTGGCCCAGCGGCCGGCTTCCTGTTCCACCGAAGAGGCCCCTTCCAGGCGGATAGGAACCTCCTCAGGTGTCACGCCGGCAAGCAGGGTGTGGCCGGTCAGGTCAAAAGGCCAGGGCCGGGCCCGGTCGTCCAGCCAGGTGGACGCCTGCTGAGCCGTGAGGACCGCGCGCTGAAGATCGAGGTCTCCGGTTTCGAACCGCATCTCGGCGGCTCCGAAGCTGGCATAGTGGGCGGTCTTACCGTAGAACTTGCCCTGCCCCTCGGTGAGCTGCACAACAATATTGTCAAAGATGTCCGCCTGCTCCTTGCCGAGGGGGCCGCCGGCAAGAAACATTCCCATGCCAATCAGCTCGCTGAGGTTTTCCTTGTTGTTGAAGGTCTTGCCCGCACGGTTCTGACGGTTGATCAGAAAGGCCATGTCGAAGGGTTTCTTGGTGACGTTGATGCGTCGTCCGCCAAACGGGTACGACCACGTGTCGTCGCGGGTCATCAGATGGTCCAGTTCTTTGAGGGCGCCGTAGGCATTGGCCTCGACATTCTGTGTGCCGGGGTTGGGCGTGAAGATGTCCGGCAACACGAGATACCCGAACAGCTGGTCCTCGTCCTTGAGCAGGTCGCGCAGCAGCAGCGCGACGTCGATGAAGGTGCCGGAGCCTGTGCCCCCCGCGATGGAGCCGGTCACGCACACGGTGAGGTGGGGACTCATGGACTCGTAGACCGCGCGCGCCCCCTCCGGCGTACGGACCTTGCTGTAGTCGCGGGCGTCGGCGAGTTTATTGCGCAGGGTGTCGTAGACCAGTTTCGCGTTGGCAAACAGCGCCAGGCGGCCCAGGGCGCGCACCTGCCCGGCCCCGGACAGGATGTTCGACTTCAAACTGGCCTTGGGCGGCCACCACTCGCGCACCTCGTCGTTCACCTTGGGCAGTGCGCTGGCCCCGCGGGCGACGATGTGGAGCAGTTCGTTCGCGTTCAGCTTGATGTCCTCGACGGTGCCGTTCGGCGTCACCGCAGGAACGGTGGTCGCGTTGTCGTTGGTGGTGTCGATGACCAGGAACGAAACGAGGGGGGGAACCTCCCCGAAGGTTTCGATGTACTTCCGTTTGGCGTGAAGCAGGGCTTCCTTGCCGGTGCCGCCCAGACCGATCAGCACGGTGCGTTTGAGATGATGGGTGGGAATGGACATGCGTTACCTCGCCTGTTTCAGGGTGATGCGCGCGACCAGTTGTCCGTCGCGGAGGATGGTGTGTTCTTCGTTGCGTTCCAGGACGTCGTTCGTTTCGAGGAGGTCGCGGCCGGCCCTCACCTCGACGCCCTCGGGGATCTTGTGCAGGCGCCCCTGCGTGTTGCGGCGCCGCAGGCTGAGGTGCCGCAGGTCTGGACTTCCCGTGAGTTGTTCCAGGTGGACGATCTCGCTGCGGAGCTTGAAGGTCTGGCCGTCGATCTGAGCCAGCGCCCAGGGACGGCGTGAGGTCCACCACCACAGCAGGGCGGCCGCGCCGAGCAGCGCAGCGAGCATCAGCAGTGGCCAGAACCGCTCCAGGAACGTTTTGGGCTGAATGACGGTCAGGGGAGCCAGAGGTCCGGTCTCGCCATCCGGGGCGCGCAGCCGCAGCTGGACCTGCTGCGCGCGATCAGACGGAAGGGCCTGGTTCCGGAGAATCACCTGCAGGCGGTCCCCGGGACGCAGTTGCGTCTGCGGCTGTCCGTTGAGGGTCACGCCGAGGCCCTCCGGCGCCTGGGCCTCTACGGCAACTGGTCCGGTGGCCCAGGGATTGCCGGTCAGCGTGTACGTGACGCTCTGTTCCTCACCGCGTTTCAGTTCAAGCGTGCCGGCTGCTTTTTGGGCCTCCAGCTGATAGTGGGCGGCCGGATGATAGGCGAGCTTGAGCTCCAGCGCCCCCGGCTGGACCGCGGCGCCGTCCGGTCCGGAAAGGCAGAGCCGGGCGCGGTAGGTGCCCGGCGGAAGGGTTTCGGTATTTTTCAGGCTGAAGCGGACACTGCTCAACCCGCTGCTGCGGGCGGCATTCAGCCGGGCCGTGAGGTAGGCACCGTGCCGCTCGAGGTCGGGGCTGACCACCTGCGCCTGCAGGTTTACAGAAGTGCCCTGGGTGATGACGTTGAGGTCACGCTGAGCCACGGGAGTCAGCCGCAGATTGCCGAGATTGAGCTGGCCCGGCTGGATGGTGATCACGCTGAGGCGGGGCAACTGCCCGGGGGCTGCACTCAGGGTCTGGGTGCGCGGAACGTTCTTTAGGGCCTGCTGAACGTCCGCTGGAGTCTGAAGGCCCAGGGTGATGTAGTACAGCCAATCATGGGGACCGCGTTGAACTTGATAGCGCTGTAAAAAGCTCTGAAGACGGGTGGCGGATGCCTGGTCATTGTCCTTGCCGTCGGTGAGCAGATACAGCATGGTGGCGCTTTGCTGCGCTTCAGGAAGCGCCGTCAGGGTCTCGTCCAGCGCCCGGTAGACGTGTGTGCTTTGGCCATTGGCCTGCAGGCGGTCCACATAAGCCTGAAAGGCCTGCCGCTCATCGGGCAGGTCGAAGGTTGGACCAGAGTTCAGCCGGGCATCAAAGGTGTTGAACTGCACGGTAGAGCCGTCCGGTGCGCTGGCCAGGAAGCGCTTGAGCTCACTTTTAACCCGACCGAAGATATTGGGAGTACCGCCGACGCCCCGCATGCTGCCACTGGTGTCAACGAGAAAGACGTAGCGGTGGTGTTCAGGCAATTGGCCCGGAGCGGATGCAGCCGGTGCCGGACAGCTGGACGCTGCGGCTGCCGTGGGGCTGATGAGTGCGAGTGCGACAAGCGCGACAGGACGTAACGTCACGTTCTTCATTGTATTCCTGTCTTCCTCTCACCAAAGGCGAAAGTGAGCATGTGGCACGTCAGGGCGATTTTCGGGGCTGGCCTGGGCGTAACCGAACACGCCAGCAGCGGACATCTGGCGTTGTGCCGGCTACGGTTCCATGCGCAGTCCAGAAGACTTTGGGGTATGGGCAACCGTCCTTCTTTTGGTTGCAACAGTGCCGGCATGGTGCCCTCCTGCAAAAAGTCTGCCTGCAAGGCGTGACATTGATTGACGTGGCGCTGCGTCCAGGCCACTGAAAGGGTCGAATGCGCTGCGTGAACCCTCTCCAGAGGAACCAAGCTTTCCGCTTTCACCAAGCCGGGTGAGGGTTTTCTCCATTCAGGTTGCCGAAGTCGCCCCGCGCTCGCCGGTGGTTGCGTGTCTCAGCGGTGGATACGCCCGCACCTCTCCGGCCGTGACCCCGCAGACCGCCTCCGCTTTGACACCGTGGCCGGACAGGGGACCACGTTGGACCGGTCTCTGGACACAGGGGGGGACCAGGGGACATGCTGCGAATATATACATCCCTGTAGACTCCCCAGCCCGCCCGCCTTTCCCTCATGCCCCCGCTCCGGCCCAGGCTGGGGACATGACCGGGTGCCCGGGGAGTCCGTGACGACGGACCTGATGGAGGCGGGGCGGCGTGTATATATTCACGCCGCCGGCACTCAGGCGCCTTGACGCCTACACTCTTGAACGCCAAGCTATAACCCTCCACCCCAACAGAGCCTGTCCCTGACCTGGCGGGACCGCCGGGCCCGATTCAACGCTCACAGGAGTGGAATGAGCCTCAACGACACGATGATCACGGGAGTGCACGGCGCGGCCTCCATGATGGACCGGAAATGACGCCCCCCAGAACCGTATTCGGGCGTGCAGGTCGAGGAAGCCCTGTGCCCGGGGTCGTGACCTGAACCCTCGCTGCTGACGTTCCTGCCGTCGTGTGGGGCGGTGGGATTGCAGGGTCAGGTTGTCACAGCGAGCCGTGGACACGACCTGGACGTGCTCCACGAGGTGGAGCACGGGAAGTGCACGCAGGGCCGCACCGTAGCTCCATAGTTTGTCGGTGTAAATGACCTCAGGCACGTCGTGTTGTCCCAACAGCCGGTGGAAGAACGACCTGGCAGCCTCGGTCTCCCGGTGTTGCTGTGAAAAAACATCCAGCACAGCTCCGTGTTCATCGACGGCCCGCCAGAGCCAGTGTGTGACCCCGCCGATGTCCAGGTGCCGTAACGTCGAGGTACCACCGGGAAGAGGTCACTGAACTTGATGCACCACGTCCGAATAGACTCACGCGTCACGGCAAGGCCCCATTCCAGCAGGAGTTCTTCGACACCCCGGTAACTCAGGGTGAAGCGGTGATAGAGCATGGGCGGCGGAGCCAGTAACCGGGAGGGCGAACCGATACCCAGGGAGCTTCTGACCGATCAGCACTGCATCACCCTATCCCGACAACTTGCCACAACCGGTCCACGTCCTGACTCCTTAACGGGTGTTTTCGGGCGAGTGTGGTGACTACCCGCAAACCGTCGGCTGCCCTGTCAGGCGGTGGTGTCCAGAATCAGCCGCAGCGTCTGTGCGGGCATGTCCCAGTGTGGGAAGTGGCCGCTGTGATCGAACCACTGCAGCCGGGCGTCAGGAAAGAGCTCCTGAGCCCTCGATGCCTGAACCGGCAGACACACCCGGTCCCAGCGACCCCAGCCGATCACCAGCGGGTGCTCCAACCGGCCCCGGGGGATTCCCCGCTGCTCCTCGCCGAATGCCAGGTTGCGCAGCAGTTCGTCGGTAGACGGTGAGGCGGCGAAGCTCCGCATCTCGGTCAGGGTGAGTTCCGGCGCCAGGGCCCAGGGATGCGAGGAGAACTGGGCGAACAGGGCGCTGCGGCCGACGGGAGAAGCCGTCAGGGCGGGCATGGCCGGCTGAAGCGCACGGATCAGCCGGATGGACGCGGCTACCGTGCTGTAGAAGAAGCCCCGCTCCCAGCCCTGCCAGAACCCGCCTGGATCAAGCGAAACCACCGCTTCCAGGACGCCCCCGCGCCGCGCGAGCTCCAGCACCAGTCGGGCGCCCATCGAGGTGCCCACGGCGTCGATGCCCAGGAGGTTCTCGCGCGTCAGAAAATCGGTCAGCGCGTCGGCGAGCGTGGCGATGGTCACCTCACCGGGCAGTGGGGGAGTGTGGCCGAAGCCGGGCAGATCGACGGCGATGACCTCACGCTGCGCCTCCAGTCCGGCCAGGATCGGCGCCCAGGTCTGCCAGGAACTGCCCAGCCCGTGGATCAACAGCAGCGGCTTGCCCTGGCCGCGCCGGATGTGGTGGAGCGAGGAACCGGAGCGGTGATGAGTGGTGGGCAGGGTGGCGGGAGTGGGTGACGTCACCCCCTGACTGTCGGGGCGTGCCGTGTGGCCAGGCACCCGATCACGCCAAGACCTCTTGAGCCTTCCCCGGCGGGGCGCCTCGGGCGGCGGGTGAGGGACGGCGCTGCATCGGAGCCCACCAGAATCCGGGGGCTAGAGGTCGATGAACCGGACGGCTTGCTGATATGTGGTGTCCACGGCGTCCAGCGGCAGGTGCCGATAGAATCTCCCGACTCCTCTTACTGGCATGGCCGCTAAGCAGTTGAATCTGCGCATCTGACGACTTCTGGCCCGTCAGGAAGGTCAGCATCTGGTGGCGGAACAGCTGGGGCTGCACGGCGGCGCTCAGCCCAGCGGTCTCCCGGTAGCGCTGCACGATCTGCTGTACTCGGCGAACCGTATACGGTTCGCACCATTACGTCTCGAACAGATGCACCTGGTGGGGGTGTACCACGAGGTGTGCCCTGAGCACCAGGCCGAAGGTCTGCGGAAACAGAATGGAGCGATCCTTGCTCCCCTTGCCCTGGCCGACGAAGATCTTGCAGGCGGCGAGGTCGAGATCGGCCACTTCGATCTTGACCAGTTCGCCAACCCGCACGGCCGTGAAGAACAGCAGTTTGAGCATGATTTCATGCTCAACGCGGCCACCATCGCGTACGGCCCGGAAGAAGCGTCCGAGTTCCTCTGACGTCAGCAGGTGGGAGGCCACCAAGCTGGACATCAGCCCCCACGACCTGCGGCACCGTTTCGGCTATGTCATGGCCGAACAGGTGCCGCTGCACCGCCTTGCCCAGATCATGGGTCACGATTCCCTGGACACCACGGCCCGTCACACCCGGGCCACCCAGCGGGATCTTCAGGCCAAGGTCGAAAAGATTGCCTGGCAATAGGGGTGTCTCTCGACGGTCTTGTGACCGCCGATGTAAACGGATTCACGAAAGTGGCGGCTCAGCGGCTTTTCGTTTCCATGCCTCTTCTTGAACGTCACCTCGTACGGTCCGGGCAGAAAATCGTCGGGAGCCAGAAAGCCGTACTTGGCGCTGAGAATCATCCAGGCGTCGCCGAAGCGCTCGGCGTACTGACGGTGAAGGACGAACGGCGGCCCGGTGTAGGCGTCCTTCGCCATCACCGCGCCCAGGTCAGGCTGCCTGGCCCAGATCTTGCTGGCGCCACACGGCACGATCACGAGGGTTCCGGGCATGCCCCATCATGCACCTGCCGGCGAGTCATGGAAGCCCATCTGAAACAATGGCGGCATGACTGCCGAGGGGAATACGCTGCGCAAGCGGATGCTGTTCGAGAGCTGGGTGACCGCACACCGGGCCCACAGCCTCACCCTCGCCCAGCAGGGCGAGCCGATCGACCGACGCACCGTGCTCGCGCGCCTCACCAGCCTCGCCGGACGCCAGCGCGCAGCGGAATACGTATACATCCTCAGCGAGCGCCGTCCGCAGGAGGACACGCCCGCCTATATCGGTAAAGCCAAGTCGCCGATGACCCGCTGGAGCCAGCATCTCGCGGGCCTGACCAAGGGCGAGGGCAGCTACGCCCGCTGGCGCAGCCGCTTCCTGCGAGAGGGCCACGAGACCGTCCGCTTCGACCTGGCCCTGCTGGTGGTGGGACAGGACAACGTCCAGTTTCCCCCACTCCCGGACTTTCCCACCACCATCGGGGCGGTGGAGTATCAGCTCGTCGGTTTGGCGGCGGACGCTTACCCCTTGCGGCTCCTCAACCACGAGGGGCAGGCCCGATGACGGTCCTGCAGGCCTGGCTCGATGCCTTTCCCGGGGCGCACTTCGCTCCACTGTTCGAAACGGATGGCCTCCAGGTACACACTCATCAGCGCGGCAAAGCACGAGACCGCCGCATCCTGACCCGCTCGGCCCCGTTCGAGGACGCCATGATCGACCTCATAGAGCAGGGCCTGAGTCGGGACGACTGGACCGGACTGATCTACCTCATGGGGATCGGCGAACAGCATGACTTCACACCGCTCTACGTGGGCAAGGCGGAGCGGCGGGGCAAGACGCACGCCGTGAGCAGGAACATCGACGGCATCCGGCACAATCCGGACAGGTTCGCCCGCTGGGGCTACGGTCTGGACTATCACCTGGGGGATCTCAGCCAAGCGATGTTTGGCTTCACGGCCTACCGAGGCCCCACCGTCAAGTACCGCCGCTGGTCGCAGACCCTGTTCGCGGTCATGTGCACCGTCCCGTGCACATGCTGCTGCTGCCGTGGTTCGAGGACAGCCGTGGCCCGAGCGGGTTCAGGGAATCGGTGGCGTCTGCGGAGAAACAGGTGATCGCGCTGGCCTCTGCACTCCACGGCGAACGGCTGCTGAACGTCGACGGGCGGTAAGGGGATTCAACTGTGCGTCGGTCCTTCAGTACCGGGGAACGTTCCTGGCCTCGGCCACATGGTCGACCAGTCCACACACCTGCTGGGCCAGGGCGCCAGCGGCAAGCGGGACGCCAAAACGGGCCAGGACATCCCGCCGCAGCACCGGACCCGTGGAGGACTGCTGCCCGTACAGGCGGTAGGTCTGCTCCAGGGCTTGCAGGGCCGAGTGCAACCGGGCGGAGTCCGGCAGGCGCGCCCGTTTGACACGCTGGTTGTGAACCGGATCGCTGGGGACCAGGTTCCACAGGTCATTCAGGGGATGGGCGCTCAGCGGAATCAGGTGGTCCAGATCAAAGCCCTGGGGCGTCAGCGACTTGTGCGTCCACGGGCAGTGAAAGACGGCACCTTCCAGCATTAACAACTGCACCTGATGACGCTCCCAGGTCAGGGGAATCCGGGCCACCGGGGAGGAGGTCAGCAGGGTAAACACCTGTCCCCGGGACACAGGCACGTCCTGGGTCACCCGTTCCACGTACAGGCTCCACTCGTGCAGGCACAGGGCCTCCACCCACAGCGACAGGTCACGGCAGGTCTGCCACAGCGCCGCAGGCACCACGAAGGCGGGCTCGGCCGGACGCGTGCCGGGAAGGGGATGCCCACTCAGCGTCCCGGCCGGGGCGGGCGCCCCGAACAGCGCGTGCGCATTCCCTGTCCCCGCATATCTGACGGGTTGCCGCACCGCCTGCGCAATGGCCGAGATCGTCGCCTGCGTGAGCCGCCGCAACGGCTCGGGCAGGCTGCCGCGGCCCACCTGAAACGCGGCGAGCAGCAGCGCTCCGTCCGCTGGGCCGCTGCATGTGCCCGTCCACTCTTCCCATGCGCCGCGCAGCGCCGTCAGGGCCTCCCGGAAGCTCAGGTCCTGCACGGTTCCTACCGCGCGCCGGGCCCGTGGTCCCTGATAGACCGGGGCGTTCCCCACGAAGGCCCAGTACGACACCAGCCAGCGCTCGGCCACGAGCCGCAACGGCACGATGACCCTCTGACCGCTCGGCCCGGGATACAGCAGGGCCAGGTCATTGAGGGCCCGGACCAGCGCGAACTTGTAGGAGTTGGATTTTGCCTCATGGCGCAGCAGGGTGGCGAGGACCGCGCGGCCGTCGTCCATGGGCCCACCTCCAGGAGAGACCGGCGTGAGGCCATCGTTCGACTTTGCTGTGAAAGGCTCTTGATATGGCCCAGGGCGCTCCGCTTCAGACACGAGTGACAGGCGGGTTCCGGTGATACAGGAAGCTGGTTTGACAGTCCGCACATTCCGCGAAAAACTCGGCTCCCGCCTTGCGAATGCGGGCCTTGGCCTGACAGGTGGGGCAGGTGGGTTGAATCCGCGTGTTGCCCTCACACTGAAGACATTTGAGGTAGTACCCATATTTTCCGTAGGCCACCTCGACGCCTGAACCCTGACAATGCCGGCAGGTGACGGTGGGGGCCTCTGATGGACGCTGGGCCCGGCTGCCGACCGACACCGCCGGAGCAGCTTGCGAAGGCGGTGTCGGGGGCTCTGTCTGGGCGGGCAGGGGAGGAGTGACCGCCGGGTTCTGCGGGTTACGGGGCATATGTTTGGACTGGAGAAACGCGCTGAGGCGAGCGAATTCTTCCGCCGTGATCGTGACTCCCCAGGTGTCCGACCGAGGATCCTTGCTGAAGACCTTGGCCAGCTGAACGTGGTCCGCGATGAGCTCCCTCACCCGGCCGGGCACCTGATCCGCCTTGCATACATCCGGCAGCTTGCCTGGATGCTGCACGACACCCTGGTCACTGATGGCCACCACCACATCAATGACGAACGCCCGGAAGCTCTTCTGCTTGAACCCGAAGAGGAACTTGCCGAGCAGCTCCTCCCGGTGGGCCTCCAACAAGGAGCGCAGAAAATCGGCCTGCCGCCTAGCTTGCAAGATAGGAGAGGGCATGCCTGTCCAGCGGCCGTTCCACTGCCGGGCCCATTCTTCTCGCTCGTTGATCCGCACGGCGCTCGTGACGCTCTTGCTCTCAAGGATGATGGCACCGCTGCGGTGGAGGATCAGGTGGTCGATCTGAGCGGCGTCCTCACCCTGCTCGAAGCGGAGGTTGTGAAAGACGTGCACGTCGGGATCGGTGCCGTAGGTGCGGCGCAGGTAAAACGCCATCTGCCTCTCCGCGTCATCCCCGGCGCGCTGGAACCTGTCAGTGGTGGGCGGCACCCGATGCTCTTTGACAATCATGGATGGGCTCAGCTTGGCTTTCCGTCGTTGACGTCCGTGTCACAGAACCCGGAGGTGGAAAAAGCGGCCCGGAGGCCGCTTTGATTCCCTCAATATAGGGCGGTATTCAGCCCCTGTCAAATCATGCACGCGGTGGCCGTGGGTTCAGCGCGATGACGCTTTGTAGCGGGGGATGAACATCCAGATCAGGAGCTCGAGATGCGCCCGCTGGCGACTGAACGACAGGCTCAGGCGCACCAGATGCGCCACCCGCAGGCGCAACGTGGCATTGAACCGCTCGATGTGCCGTGTGCCACCAATGACGTGCCGTGCGCCAAAAACCACGCCTTTATAGGCTGCCAGGCGGTCTGTGTGACAGACCGCACCGAGATAGGGAGTGGGCAGGCCCTCCCACTACGGTGCCCTTCGTCTGGACCGCCCTCAACCACGATGGGGGGCGGCGCATTCAGCTGGCGTCCAGGCTTCTGAAGGCCCTTCCAACGTCTCGCCGGAAGGGCCTGGTGGCCGACCGGAAGTTCACCGAGTGGTTCCGCTCCCCGAAACGCAAGAGGATCAAGCGAGCGATGTGCATTCGGAAGAACGCTGTCGTCGACGAACTACGCGTCGATACATGTGAGGGTTGGACAGGCGCGCTGCCTGGCTGAGCGAGTCAATGTGTACGGCGAGGTGATGCACGCCCGTGGCCACCAGGTCCCCCGCGGGGACCTGGTGGCCATTGCCACGGATTTCAGTGTGTGGGACACGTGCATTCTGTATCAGGCGCGCTGGTCGGTAGAGTGTACCTTCGAGAGCCTCAAGGTCCGTAGCTTCGACCTGGAACGGACCGGCATCACTCGTCCCAACCGATTGGAACGCCTATGCAGTCTGATGATCCTGGCGCGACTCAGTTGTCTGAGGGGAAGCGTGTGGCTCCACGCACAGGTGCCGATCAGGGTGAAGGCTCATGGCCGAGCGGCCATGAGCCTCATGCGGTACGGCGCGGAGCGGCTGTGCCATGCCCTGCGGTGGAATCAGCCCAAACTGCCCGCACTGATCCGGCTGCCAAGTACGCCCTTTCACGCACCAGGAGCAGCTTGAACGCAAGTTATTCGGGACAGAGATCCAACAGCATTTCATGTGTTCTCCCGTTTGAGAGGCTAAAGCCACATCAACGCGGGCACCCCCATCAGTTGCCTGGCTCCAGTGAGGAGGCTCACTGGCCCAGGGTGAGGTCGTCCATCCACCACACGCCCCCGGTACTCACGACGCGCGTAACTCCTGCCCAGTTCGGCATAAGCGTGACGTAAGCGCTGGTTTGATTGTTGAACGTGACTTGACCGATCACCTGATCATTGCTGCCAAATCCTGTCAGGGTGACTTCATTACCCGACGAGGCGACGGTGATGGACTTGAAAGTGAATGCGCTGTTGTCGGCCTTTCGTATGGTGACGTCATCGCACAGGCAGAATCCAGTATGGCCCTGCGGCAAATAGATGCTGTTGTCAATCACTAAGCTTGGGCCTTCCAGCGCGATGCCCTTATAGATGTAAGGGGACTGGACGAACTCGAATCCCCCCTGCCCAACAACTGGGCCCAGGTCCTCAAAGTCCAACGCACTGGCTGGCACCACTGCCGTGAAGTTCACGGTTTTAACGTTACTCCCACAGGTGAGCTTGATGGCGTACGTACCGCCGCTGGCATACGCATGATCCTGGGTCTGGGTGTTCATGGTGCTGGGTGTAGGAGTCATCACCGTACCGGAGGAGCCGTCGCCCCAGTCGAGACTGCAGGGTGTGTTTTGTGGATATGTGGTCTTGATGTATGCGCGGGCGGCACTGCTGCTGAGCTTCAGAACATTTAGATAAGACTTGGGAGCAGCAAAGTTCTGTTCCGTTAGAGTGCCAGCCAGGCCTAGCCGTTGAAGATCCGACGCCACCTGTGTTTCAAAATTACTCACCAACGAGGAGGGCTTAGAAGCAGAGTCGGGGTACAGGGCAGTGGGGGCGGAGGGCGACTGGCCACACGCGACAAGCAAAAGGCACAGACCCAGCAGTGAAGTCAATTTGTTCATGTGTTCTCCTAAAAAATGTAAAGAGTAAGTGCTTACCAGCCGATGTAGTAGTCGACAACAGCGCTGTAGCCGCCGGTCGGGGCCGTCCACTGTCCAGCAGCAGCGCTCGCCATGATGTTGTAGCTGTACTGGCTGCCGTTCAAAGAATCTGAACCGATGAAGTTCGGTTCAATGTCGCTCT